>JBHIEQ010000024.1:0-14030 GCA_046760725.1 Gemmatimonadales bacterium | reverse complement strand
CGGGACACCGTGATCCACGATGTTCACGTTCGTGACCTCGTGGCCGATGTTGAGGAGCGCGACGATGCCCTCCTCCGCATCCGGGTAGTTCACGCTGAACGCGTTGTGCAGGGCGAAGGCGTCAACATCGACGAGCGCCGCCTGTAGCTTGGCCTGGGAAAGCAACTGGAGCTTGTCCTCCACGAGATCCCGCTTGGCGGCCACCAGAAGGACATCCATCTGGAGGCCCTCGCCCTCCGGATCGAGGATCTGAAAGTCCAGCTCCACAGCCTCGATGTCGAAGGGGACATGCTGCTGTGCCTCCCACCGCACGACCTCGTAGGCATCCGACTCCTTCATGCGATCAACCTGGATCTTCTTGATGATCACGTCACGCCCGCCAACCGCCACGGCCACCCGTTTCACCTTCACGCCGGCGGTCTGTACGAGGCCCTGGATCGTGTCAGACACGATCCCGGGATCCATGATCTCGCCCTCGACTATGGCGTCGGCCAACACCGGAGTGACGGCCACCTTGCTCACGACCGGCTCCTCCTTGGAGTGGTCAACGGCAACGAGCTTCATGAGCCCGCTGCCGATGTCCAGTGCCACTGTCGATTTCGATCCCCCGAGCCCGAAAAGCGCCATATGTGCCGACAGCTTAAAGAGATAAGTGGGGTGAGCGGCCAATTACAGTACCGCTCACCCCATTTTTTGTCAAGCTCCAAGCTACTTTAAGCCGGCCACAACAAGTTCAGGCAGGGCTGAGACTTACGCCACTCAGTACAGGTTCAGCCACCCCCGTTCCAGTAGAACCTCGGGGGCCGCTGAAGCGAAGAGCGCCCGCTCTACCGCACAAGCCGAAAAGCGGATGCTCGCAGGACCTTGCAATCGGTTGACCTCTTGCCCCCGGCCCAGCACCACTGCTCCGCCGGTGACGGCGCCGCCCGAACCCTCGAACGCCAGGCCACCTCTCACGAGCACGACCCCGAAAAACTCGACGCCGCCCGTGAGCGTGAGGTACCCATCCACCAGGAGTACCCCCTGGCCCCAACCGCCACTCACTGCAACATCGCCCGCCATGTGAATCACCGGGAAATGCGACCCGCAGGGACCACCAGGAGTGTAAGGATCACCCCAGTTCGTGGGTGTCCCGGTCGAGCACGCACCCCCCTCCACAACGGGGCCCACTCTCCAGCTCCCCTCACCGAGCGTGACCGTCGCTCGCCCGGCGAGCTCGCCGAACAGCTCGTCGAACCCGCTACGCGATCCCTCCGCGATCTCCCAACTGGGCGGAGCGCCGCTGATCATGTCGGCCCGATCGATCCTGACCTCGGGCAAGGAAGCCGCGGGCTCGCGGCACGTCCAGCCCGCGGGAGCCCGGTCGGTCCCGTCGAGCTCGACGGAGCCAGTGACCGAGGTCTGGCGGTTCGTCTCAAGCGCGCCTCCGAGATCCAGCTCGACCGGTCGGAGGAGGATCAGCAGTCCCTCCCGGCTCCTGGCCTCACCGTCCCGACTGCGACCCTCCGACTCCACCAAGAAGTACTGCTCGCCGAGGCGCCGGACCGAACCGCTGTAGGAAGCGCCGCCTGCCACCGCCCCCGCGTCGGGAGCAGCAAGAGAACCGACCGCAAGCTCGTTGTAGGAGCCCCGTGTCCATTCCGTGAGCGGGTGGAACGCGCCCCGTTCCGCCGCCCCTCGGGCCTGCTCGGAGCCCACAGAGCTCCGGCCGAGACGCAACTCGTATGCTCCGAGGAGCAGCGCGGCGCTCACCAGAGCAGTGATTAGGACCAGCGCCATGACGGTGAGAGCCAATGCGAAACCGCGATGACCCGACATCATCGCCTATTGTTGCGCAAGGCCGCGTGCGCCACGATCGTGTCGGCCAGATAGCTCCGAGTCTCCCCCGGACGGCCGACCCGCACCCTGCTTTGGCCGACTAGGATTAGCGCTATGCGCGTGACCTCGCCCGGCGCCCGAGCGCGGCCTCCGCCCGCCGTGTAGTAGCCCAGCTCGAGCCCGCGCGCCGCAAGCGGCCCCAGCACGGGCTGGGTGCGGCTCCAGCCACTCACCTTGCTGAGGGTTCTCTGGCCCAGCCACCAATCCCCGCGGCTGTCACGGTAAGACCGTAGGGTCACGGTCTCGTAGCCTCTGACGGGCGCCCCCGCTCGAACTCGGACGAGGCTTCCCATAGGCCGCACGCCAGTCAAAGACACGGATATGCTGGGGGAGCCGCCCGGGCAGTCGTTCCCGCCCACCGGCTCACGTTCCACGTCCGCATGTATCCACAAGCCCCGGTCCCACGCATCCTGCTGCGCGAAGATCAGGACGGCGTCCCGGTCGGCATCGAGCGCCCGGAGCCCGTAGGAGAGGTCGCCCCTCAGAGTCACGCTGCCGCTCGCGGCACTCGAGACAATCGGCGGTCGGCAACCTAAGTAACGCGACCGCATCGCCTTGTACACGATCGAGTCGGGTGACATGACCAGGATGTCGCTCTCGATCGAGTCCGTGGCGTTGAGCTCGCGCAACTCCGGAGGCAACATGAGCGAGGCCGTCCTGAGACTGGTGTTCAGCTCCACCCGCTCCGCCTGCCACTCGTGGAGCAGCCGGGCATGGAGCAGCATGCGATAGGTGAGAGCAGCAACTACCCCCGCCAGAGCCAAGGCCACCACCAGCTCGACCAATGTGAAACCGCGTCTTGGACCCACGTCGCGTTTCCTCCCGAGGATTCTCTCGCCCGGGAAGATGGGGGAACGCGAGTGACGACGGGGAGGAAAAAAAACGGCCGGCGGTACAAAACCGCGCGTCGGGGGGGGCGGGGGGGCGGGGGGCGGAGCCTAAGCCCGCCCCGCACTTCAGTACAGGTTCACCCAGCTCCGCTCGGCCATGAGGGAGCCCGACGCGCTCGCGGTGAGCGCTTTGATGAGCGCGCAGCTCGAGAAGTTGACGACGGCATCGCCCAGCACGGTGCTCTGCTCAAGGTTGACGTTGGCTGCGATCACTCCGCCGTTGAAGTGCCCGCCCGTGCCCGTGGTCTTGAGCGTTCCCTTGACGATCACCGGGCCGTAGAACTCGAAGCCACCCTGGACCGACAGGTTGCCGTCGACGACCAACACTCCCTGTCCCTGCACTCCGTTGATCGTCAGATCCGCTGTCGAGAAGATGATCGGGAAGTAGTTCCCGCACGCCGACGTCGGATTCAGCGGATCGCCCCAGTTGTCCGGGTTACTGGTGTTGCATACGCCACCCAGGATGCTGGGCTCTATCTTCCGGTTTCCTCCCGGAATGGTCTTGGTCGCCAGGGCCACCAAATCATCGAACGTCGCGTCACCAAAGGTAGTGAGCGTCGAGTCCGAGATCGTCGTGTCCTGTTCTACTTTGGGCACGCCGCTCACACATGACAGATCACCACACCCGGACGTCGAGATCAGGCTGGGGTCGTCCACCCGGATTCCGGGCAGAGGTGGCTCAGTTGCCGGGCAGCCGCCCCAGCCGGCGGGCGGCGTGTCGTACCCGTTGATCTGCGACGAGCCGCCGATCTTGATGGCTCCCTGGGTCTTGAGCGCCGAGTTGATGTTGATCTCGATCGGCCGCAGGCGTACGAGCAGACCCACCGCTTGTCTCGTGGCGTCGTCGGCGCTGAAGCCCTCGGACTCCACCAGGAATAGCTCATTGTTGAGCCTCCGCACCTTGCCGCGGTACCAGCCGGTTCCGTCGGCGAGCGAGCCGCTGATGTCCGCGCTATCCCCCACGGCGAGACCGTTGTAGCTGCCGGTGCTCCAGTTGGCGACCGTGATATGTGCTCCCTCCTGAGCCGCCGAGAACGCCTGCTGGGACTTGACGGTGTTGAGACCCACGCGCTGCTCTTGCATCCCCACGAAGAGCGCCCCCGCCACCAGGGCGCCGATCACGACCAGCGCGAAGATGGCGACCGCAAGCGCTACGCCGCTCTCGTTCTCGATTCGTCTCATGAGTACCCTCTCTTCGGTATCCGCGCGGTTCATGGGTTGTTCCTGAGCGCCACCTGGGCGACCAGCGTGTCCAGGATGTAGCCCCTTCCGGCGCCGCCGCCTCTCGACACGGGAGCGGACGTTATGCCGATAACCGTGATCTGTACGCGCGCCACGTTCGCCGGCACCGTGGTCACGGCACCGATCTCGTCGTAATAGGCAAACTGCAGCCCGTTGGGGGCCAAGGGACCCAGCACCGGCTCCAGCGAGCCCCAGCTGCCGCTCGCGTCCCTCGTCTGCTGACCCAACCACCAATCCCCTCTAGCGTCCGTATAGGAGCGCAGCTTCATAACCTGATACGTCCGAAGCGGGGCTCCAGTCTGGACATCGGCGTTCAAGCTGTTGGCCGGATTCACGTCCCATAGCTGCACCGTCAGGCTCGAGTCTCCTCCGGGACAGCCGCCTCCCTTTGTCGGGGCGCCTCCGATCTGAGCGTGCACCCAGTAGTTGTCGGTGCGCGTCGAGGGATCGGCCTCTGCGAAGAGCACCACCGCATCCGTGGCCGCGTCCAGCTCCCGCAGCCCGAACCAGGGGTCCGTCGCGAGCACCACCGTGCCGGTCGTGGCCGTCCCGGGCGTGGGGGGCTGGCACAGGACATACAGCGCGCGCATCGCCTTGTACACGATCGAGTCGGCCCCCATGGCCAGGATGTCGCTCTCGATGGCGTCAGCGGCGTCCAGCTCACGCAGCTCAGATGGAAGGAGCGCGACCGCCGCCCTCAAGTTGGAGTTGAGATCCACTCGTTCCCTCTGCTCCAGGTAAACCCGCTGGTTGTTCACCAGGAGCTGATAGATGGCTGTGGAGACGATGCCCAGAAGCACCATCGCCACGATCAGCTCGACCAGCGTGAATCCCCTCTTACTCATGAGGCCGCTCCCCCTCAACACGGGCGCACCGGGATCGTCGTCGTAAAAGTGTCCACCCGCGTTGTCCCACCGGCGCGGGGATAGCTCACGGTCACGGTCACCTGGTCCGTGGCGGTACCAGGGGTCACAGTCCAATTCACGGTGTAGTTCCCGCTCGTGCTCGATCCTCCCGAGAGTGCGCCGCACTGGCTCCGCAGGATCTCGATCTGCTCGGTAGCGAGGGTCGTGGCCTGACTGTAGCTGCCGCCCTGGCCGATCATGCGCGTCACCAGGGCCGCCGTGGACGCGAGCCCCAGGATGCCCACACTCAAGATGAGGATCGCAATGATCACCTCGACCACCGTGAATCCCCTCTCGCGCCTCACTTGATCACCCTACCGATCGACGTGACCACGAGTGAGTCCGAATAGGACCCCTTCTGGATGTAAATCGTGGTGCCGCTCGTCTCCGTGCCGAGCCCGCGGGGGTCGAACACAAGGGAGTCGCGCGTAGGTCTGGGAGTGAGGGTAGCACCGTAGCGTTCGTACAGATCTTCCACGCTGCCAACCGTATCCACCGCACCGCTCACCGGATTCCGGGATCGCAATACCAGCTTGTCTCCGTCGAACCACAGCACCGTGCGCTGCCCCCGCTGCACCGCCGTGGCCTTTGCCTTTGCATGCATCGAACCAACCAGTCCCTTTGCCGAACGTAGATTCTCCTTCGCAACCGCCGAGCCGATCCGCGGGTATGCCAACAGGGCAATCAGCCCAATTAACACGATGACGATCAGTATCTCGATGAGTGTCAAACCGCGGCTCTCACGCATTGCCACCTCTTGAGGTTCGGCCAGCAATGACCAACAACATCCGTGCCAATATTCAATCTATTGCCAATCAACAAGTTACGCCGCAGCAACCCAGGATCGGCGGCGCACGAAGCTGCACCAGTGCAGCCCCATGCATCGCTAGAGGCCGAGCTGTCTCAGCTTGTAGAAGAGGGTCCGGACGCTCACGCCGAGCCTCTCAGCGGCCACCCTCCTGTTGCCGCCGGCCGATTCCAGAGCGCGCTCGATGGCTTCCCGCTCGGCACGTCGGACGGCGTCCTTGAGGGTGACGGGCGCCAGGTCGGGCGCGTGTTCCGACCTCCCCGCCGAACCGCGGGCGGGGAGGCGGTCTCTCGCGCCACCTGCGTGCTCGAACGCTTCGGGCCCCACTACTCCGTCTGCCGAAAGCACAACCGCGCGCTCGATGGCGTTCTCCAACTCGCGCACGTTGCCAGGCCACGAGCGCCCCTCGATGGCCTCGAGTGCCTCGCGCGTCACCGTGGCCTCGCGGCCTGAGCGTCTGATCGCCCGGGCCAACAGAGCTGCCGCCAGACCCTTCACATCCTCGGTGCGCTCCCGCAACGGCGGGATGTGGAGGCGGACCACGTTCAGCCTGTAGAAGAGATCCTCGCGGAAGCGTCCCTCCGCTACGTCCCCCTCCAGATCCCGCGCCGTCGCCGCGATCACGCGGACGTCCACCTTACGGGTCTTCGCCTCCCCGACGCGGCGGATCTCTCCTTCCTGGAGGACGCGCAACAGCTTCACTTGCAGTTGCGCGGGAAGATCCCCCACCTCGTCCAGCAAGAGCGTGCCGCCGTCGGCCTCCTCGAACAGCCCGGGCTTGTCCGCGGCGGCGCCCGTGAACGACCCTTTCACGTGACCGAACAGCTCCGACTCCAGTAGCTCTCGCGGTATCGCCCCGCAGTTCACGGCCACGAAGGAGGCCTCGCGGCGCGGGCTCATCCTGTGAATTGCGCGGGCAACCACCTCTTTGCCGGTGCCGCTCTCCCCCGTGATCAGCACCGTGGTACTGTGCGGCGCCACTCGCGTCGCTAGATCCATGACCCCGCGCATCGCGGGCGAGTCGGCCACCACGTCCAGCTCGGTCCACCGGGCGAGTTCGGCCTCGAGCCGCGCCACCCTGCCCCTCAGCCGCTCCCGCTCCTCCGCCTTGCGCAACGTCAGCAGCACCTCGTCGGACCGGAACGGCTTCGGGAGATAGTCGTAGGCTCCCTCTTTCATCGCCTCGATCGCCGCTTCTTCCCCACCGTACGCGCTCATCATTATCACCAACGCCCCACCACCTCCTTCCCGGTAGCGCCGCAGGAACTCCAGGCCGTTCATCCCCGGCATCCGCACGTCACACAACACGAGGTCGAACGGGTTGCTGAGCGCGCGCTCGAGAGCGGTCTCCGGTACGCCTTCGGCCTGGATCTCGTATCCCTCGGCCTTCAACAGGAGGCCGAGCGATTGCCGCAGGCCCGGATCGTCATCAACAATTAAGACCTTCACTCATGCTCCTGTCGCGCGGGACTATCACCGCCACGCGCAACCGACGAAGCGGCCGCCTCGGGTAGAAACACCTTGAACGCTGCCCCTCCCTCTCGAGCGTCGTCCACCCAGATCACACCTCCGAACTCGTGAACCGAGCGCTGCGCCACCGCAAGGCCGAGCCCCGTCCCCTGACCCGGGTCCTTGGTCGTGTAGAATGGGTCGAACACGCGCTCCCGGTCCGGCTCCGGAACGCCGGGCCCTGAGTCAGCCACCCAGAACAGCACGCCGGCCGTCCCGTCGGCCAACTCCGGCCGCCAGGGTCGAGCGTGCGATCCGCTCACACGGCCCTCGGGTCCGTCACCGGGCGCTCCAACCTGCTCATCACTCCTTCGCATCTCGTCTCGCGCCCTCGCGACATACCGCCATCTAGCAGCGCCGACCGTGATTCTCCCACCTTCTGCCGCGGTAGCCGCATTGAGAAGGAGATTCACCACCACCTGTTCCAGAAGGTGGGCCTTCGCTCGGATCAACGGTAGCTCCGGCTCCGTCTCCAGCGCGACCTCGATCCCCTTAAGCGTACCCTGTCGCCCCAAGAGATCGACGGCGTTCCGGAGCAGGGCCCCAACGTCCACCTCACCCATCTCCTCCGCCTTGGGGCGGGCGTACGCCAGAAGGCCGCTTACGATTCGGTCGATTCGTTCCGTCTCACGTCGGATCGCGGAAACGACCTCCGGATCGGCGCCCCGCCGGGCGAGCACTTCTATGTAGGTCCCTAGGGCGGCCAACGGGTTTCCCACCTCATGAGCGATCCCCGCGGCGAGCCGACCGATGCCCGCCATCTTCTCGGCCCGGACGAGCTGGCCCTGGGCGTCGAGCAAGCGCTCGGTCATGCTGTTGAACTTGTCGGCGAGGGTCGTGAACTCGCGCGTCTCCGCTCGTGGAGCCCGACACCTCAGGTCACCCTGCGCCAGCGCTTCCGCCGCGTCCGTGAGGCGGTCCATCGGCTGCATCACGAGCCTGCGGATGAGATACCTCCCGAACAGGAAGACGACCCCCACATCGGCAACAGCACGACGGCATACGTGGGGGCGACGAGCTGCGCGATGAGGGCCGCTATCACCGCAACCGATAGCGCCGCGCCGACCAGGATGCCCAGACTCAAAAGCAGCTCGCGCTCCAGCGTCGGAAGCGCGTCCCGTTCGACCCGTCGATCTAATGCCACGGACACTGAAGATACGGGCGCTCGCGCCAGGCGCATCCCTCGGGCCAATAGAAAGGGCGGCGAGTCCCACTCGCCGCCCAGCCTCCCGCTCCGACGGCCGCCGTGCTATAGCCCGGGAACCGTCAGGCGCACTTGGGTTCGCCCGGCGCCGCGCTGGCATCGATGGCGTTGGTGCCGTCTCCAGCCGCGACGGCGCACGTGACGCTGGTCCCGGTGTGGCTCGCCGTCGCCGCCCAACCGGTTCCACTCGCAGCAGTCACGGTGATCGTAACGCCGGCCGACTCGGTGACATTGAGCGCCGTCTTGTCGGTAGTATAAGTAGTGTTGTCGGCAAAATAGCCCTCTTGCTGCGAAATCAGGTTGCGCAGGTCGGACTTCATCGCTGCCCCGTATGCCTTCTCCTTCGTATTGGCAAACTTCGGGATAGCGATGGCCGCCAGAATCCCGATTATCACCACTACGATGAGCAGCTCGATCAGAGTGAACCCATTGGACGGGCGCATATAGCTTCCTTTTGGGCTACGAGTACTCGGTTCTCAGTGAAAGTGCATACCGGCCCGAACGAATACTGCCAAACGATAGGCGGCGGGAGCATACTCCCGCCGCCTTTCCAACACGTGCAAGCGACTAGCGCGCTATTACGCGCACTTGGGCTCGCCTTCCGCCGCGGTTGCGTCGATGGCGTTCGTGCCGTCACCACCCGCGATCGCACACGTGGTGCTCGTAGCGGTATGGCTCGCCGTCGCGGCCCAACCGGTACCGGTCGCGGCAGTGATCGTGACCGTGACGCCGGCCGACTCACTTGCGCCCACCGCAGTCTTGTCGGTGGTGTAAGTCGTGTTGTCGGCGAAGTAACCTTCCTCCGCAGTGATCAGGTTGCGCAGGTCGGATTTCATCGACGCGACGTACGCCTTCTCCTTCGTGTTGGCGAACTTCGGAATCGCGATGGCGGCCAAGATGCCGATGATCACCACCACGATCAGAAGCTCAATGAGCGTGAAGCCCTTGCGGTTCAGCATGTGGGATCCTCCCGGACGTATGAGTGCCTGGTGCGTTGGCTTCGCTAACCCGATCGGCTGTCGGGATACCTCGTCCATAAAGGCGCGGACTCCTATACGGAGCAAGCTCCGTGCCGACAGCACCGCCTAATTCTAAGTCAATTGAATACATTGACTTGCGGCGGCCTGCCCTCACTAGCCCCGCCGCCACCGCCCAATCGAAGCGGTCAATTTGCAAGACTCAAGGCCCGACGCAAGGGGAACCGCCGGAGCGCGCCTGGGATCATCATCGCGTCATGATCGTGACATTATCGTGACATGGTGTCGGCGAACGCTGTCTGCAACTCGCCTGCACAATCGAAGCCTTCCTGGCGCGCGATCTCCAGAGCCCTCCGCCCGAGGGAGGGACTCAACGAGGCAATGAGATCGCGGCTGTGCAGGAACTCCCGGCAAAGCCCGCTTGCCTCGGGCTCCCCTTCCAGTGCCGCAAGCACGCGGCCCAACTCAGCGGTGGCCGCGCCGAACCGACCCTCGATCGCGGCGACCCGCGCGTGGGAAAGAGCGACGAGCCAGGTGGCACCGCCGGTCTCCTCGACCAACCGCGCGTATTGCCGGGCCGCACGCAAGCTGTTGGGCGCCCGATGCGCCGCAACGCGCGCCGCCGAGAGCGCTGAGTCTGCTTTACCCATGGCCCGATAGGCGCGAACCACCAACTCTGATATGCCGGCGTTGTCGGGCATGAGCTTCCAGGCCCGCTGAGCCTCGCGCAGGGCCAAGCCCGCTTCGCCCAACGCGAGACTCGCCCTGACACTGTGCACCGCGACAAACGGGTCGCCCCCGAACAGCTCTCCCGCCCACAAGTACTCCCGTAGCGCGCTGCGCAACTCGCCCTGCTGCTCAAACGATCGGCCCACGCGGACGTGGGCCCTGAAATCCTCCGGATGCTGGAGATAGTGCTCCACCACCACGGTCTTGGAGTCTCGCCAGAACGGCGTTCGCGTGACGGTTCTCGCCGCGAACCCGACCAGCGCGGCCGCCAGCACGATGCCCGTCGCGACGCCCCACCTCTTCCGTCGCGACTGGACCCATAGCCAACCCGCGGCCATCGCGGGCACCAGGACGCTGGCGTAGAGCGTGCGCTCGGCGAGGGTGATCCCCGACGGGAACAGGAGGTTCGACGCCGGCGCATAGGCGACGGCACCCGCGAGGAAACCGAAGGCGATCGCGGGTGCCCGCCGAGCGGAACGGAACGAGAGGATTAACATGGCTCCCGTGATTACCACCGCAAAGAGCGCGAGCGCCCCGAGCTCGGTCCGCTGCGGGATCACCTGTGGGTCGTATCCGGCCGAGAGCGCGAATGGCCACACGAGAAGCCGCACCACCTCCAGTTGGACCGGTAGGGTGGTCGCGAGGCGCTGGGAGAGGTCGAGCCCCCTCAGAGCCGCCGCCACAGTGGGCTCGGCGGCAGCGGCCGCGATCGAGCGCCACAGGTGGAACCACCCCAGGCTCACCGCCGCCGTGGCTGCGTACAACGCCCCCGTGCCGCGCCATGGCTCCCGACTGAGCCAGTGATCCAGCGCGAGCACAACTATCGTGACCAGTGCGTACTCCTTGGAGAAGAGCCCCAGCGTGAGCGCCGACACCGCGGCCGCTAGCCAGGCGGCGCGCCGTGTGGAACCAGCCGCAGCGCGGTACCGCCTCGCGGCCAGAACGGCCAACAGCATCCCAATCGCCGCCATGACATCGGCCCGGCCCACAACGTTCGCAACCGCCTCCACATGAACCGGATGCACTGCAAACACCACCCCCGCCGCCAGCGATCCCGAGGGGGGAAGCCAACGGCGTGCTACAAGGACCACGAGCGCAGCCGCGACAGCATGAAGCAGCACGTTGGTCAGGTGAAACCACCAGGGCTTGCCCCCCGATAGTTGCCAGTCGATCGCGTACGACAGCACCGTGGCCGGCCGATGCAGTCCCGCTGTCCCTTCCCCCTCGTCCGGCCAGTAGGGCCGGAACCAGGCCTCCAGGGCGCCCCGGACGGAGTGAGCGGCGGGGTTGCGCTCCACGAGTGCCACGTCGTCTTGCGCCCAGCGATTGAGGGGGGCGTTCGCATAGACGAGGCTCGCCACGGCCCCCGCGATTAGCGCGGCTCGGCCTGTGGTCAGTCGCGGCATCGGAATCGGTACAAGGCGGCACCGTCGGTGATCGAGAAGACGGGCTGGAGCGAGACGTCAGGCCGACGACCAAGGCCGGCAACAACCGCGGCCTCATCGGCGCCCGGACCCGAGACCACCGCGTGCGTGACGCCGCTCTGGCAAAGGAATTCACGAGCCTCATGCTGGAGGATCGGCACGTTGGCCTCCCGGCCTTCCCTGCGAAACAGGTACGCCGGCACCGCGCGCCGGCCGGTGTAGAGGTAGATCAGTGCCTCGTCGGGGCTCGCTATCACTGCGTCGGGCGGTGTTTCGGCGACCACGGGCGGGACGACCCATCCAAGCGTGCGAGAGATCCCCTCGGCGGAAGCCGAAAACCCGCGGTTCCAGAGCGAGATCGCCTCGGTCCTTCCATAGCCCGCGAGGGCAAGCAGCACGACCACCGCGACCGCTACCCGGCCCGCGCGACCTCGCGCCGCGAGATCCGCACCACCGGCCGCCAGGAACAGGAAGATCCAGGGCAGCACGATCCACACGAAACGGTCGGGGGCAAACGGCCAGAGCGTCACCACCGCGCCGTAAAACAGGAGCGTGAGCACCAGTGCGGGAGCTCGCCCATAGGACTTCACCGCGCCCCACAAGGCCAGAGCGACTACCGTGATTGCGGCTGGAAGCCACAGAGCCGCCGGGAGGGGCGGCAGGACGAGCCGTGCGAGGGGTGCGAACCCGCTCAGGTCGAGCCCTGCGATCAGCGCCCCCAGGCCGGCCTGAGCGACGTATTGGCCGTAGGTGCCGTAGTTCGCGGCTATGCGCGGATCGATCTCCGACCCCCGCACCGCGACCCACAGGAACCACGGGGTCAGCATGAGAGCGGCGGGCACTAGTGCCCACACGGCCCCCCTCCTCGCTCCTCTGAGCCAGAGGCTGAGCGGGATCCCAGCGACGGCCGCGAGGCCGATGCTGCGGGTGAGTGCAGCGAGCGCCGCGAGGAGCCCGGCGGCGAACGCCACACGGGGAGACACACTGGTCCGGTCGGCAACGCAAACTGCGCCCGCCAGGAGAAACAGAAACAGGGGCTCGGAAAAACGTACGCCGACTGCCGCCAGCAGTGGGTATGCGAGAAAGCCCGCCGGCAACATCGCGAACCGCGCCCAGCGAGACGACCACCGCATCGCGTGCCTGGCCACGATCCAGGCGGCTCCGGCCAGGAAGGCGGCATCGAGCAGCTCGAACAGCGCGGTGTTGGCGGGAAAGGACGGCCACAGGCGCCACGCGAGGCTGAGCACGAACGGGTAGAGAATCGGGTAGTGTACCGCAGGAGGCGCCTGGGGAAGATGGATGTTGCGGTAGCCCTCTCCTTCGGCCAGCGCCTTGGCCAGCGCAACATACACTCCGTCGTCGTAGAACACGCCCACCAAAGCGTCTGCCTGCGCCCAAAGCGCGGCCGCGAACACGGCCAGTGCCAGAGTGCGCGGCCACCACTCTGCGGCGCCAGCAGCGCGTCGCTGTCCTAGAGCGGCGCGCATCCCGCGGCTTCCGCCCCGCGTTCGAGATCGGGGAACTCCGCGTGGTCGGGCCTGAGTTCCCTGAGACGCTCCAGTGACCGGCGAGCCTCCGGGCAGTAGCCTGCGGCGATCGCGGCCCGCGCGGTCAGATACCAGTGCTCCCACGCCGATGGGACTCGCGGGGCGACCTGTCGCCTGAGCGTCATCGCCTCGAGCGGCCTGCCTTGTGCCATCGCGAGATCCGAGCGGGCGACCAGTACGACCGGATGCCGAGGAGCCACCTCCCATGCCCGGGCCGCGACGCTCGCTGCGCTGTCGATGAGACCGGCGCGCAGGTAGTTGGCCAGCGCGAACGCGGCGCTCTCAATACGTGTCGAGTCGAGCTTGAATGCCGTGTGGTAGTACACGGCGGCTTCGCGCCAGCGTCGCTCATTCTCCATTTGTGCCGCCAGATCAGTCCACACGCTGGGATGCAGCGGATACACCTCGATCGCCCGCTTGATGAGCCGCTCGCCGGTCGCGGAGTCCCCGGCCTGGTAGCTCAAGGCGCCCTCGACCCAGAGGCTGCGGAAGGACCCCGGAGCGTCCCGCACGAGCTGCGGGAAGAAGGTCTGGTTGTCTCGCCATATCGGGACACGGGACACGGTTCTCCCAAACCCGAGCAGCACGACCAATCCAATCACGACGGTCACCATCCGGGTCCGCCGAACGTAGGCGAGGCCGAACAACGCTCCCAGCGCCATCGTCGCACCGATCGACGGGACATACAGGGTGCGCTCGGCCAGCAGCACCTCGGTGGGCCACAGGACGTTCGCTACGATGAACAGCGTCCCCCCCACCCAGGCCGCCCCGAACGTGACGGCGGGCGCATGCCGGCGCGCCGCTACCGCTCCCGAGACAACGGCGACGAGGAGCATGGCGCCGACCACGCCGCGCAGCGTGAAATGTTCCGCCACCGGCAGAAAGTCGGGCGAGTAGTCGGCCGAGAGACGCGCAGG
>JBHIEQ010000023.1:0-14172 GCA_046760725.1 Gemmatimonadales bacterium | reverse complement strand
ACCGGCGGGCGCTCCCTGTGTCGGCGCCGCCCGTGGCTCCCGCACATCGATCCTTACCTCGCTCACCCCCTCGACGGCCCGCACAGCCCGCCGCACCTCGCGAACCAGGCCGGCGGGATCGTCCCGTGCCAGCAGGAACGCGAAGGAGACCCGCCCGTCACTCTGCACTAGGAGGTCCTCGACCATTCCCGCGGAGATAACGTCGTTGTCCACGCGCGGATTGCGCACGTTTGTCAGGGCCTCGGCGACCGACGCCTGAAGCTTCTTCGACATGGGGTGAATGCTAGAGACCGCGCGCAGTGCGGGCAATAGCGCGTAGCGCCACGCTCTACGCCCGGGTGGATCGAGTCAGCGCGTCTCTCGCGGCGGCGAGGACTCTCGCCTGCACCTCTGCGAGCGTTCCGTCGAGCGACGCTCCCGCGGCCCGCTTGTGCCCGCCCCCGCCGAACAGGCTCGCGAGTCGCGCCACGTCGATCTCCCCTACGGACCTCAATGAGACCTTGATTCTGCCGTTCGCCAGCTCGCGGAACAGGATGGCGAGATCGACTCCAGCGATCGAGCGGGGGATCTCGACCACTCCTTCCAAATCGGCGGCGTCCACGCCGTGCCGCTCCAAGGCCCCCGGCGGAACCGTCACCCAGGCGAGGCGGTGCTCGCGCTCAACCACGAGCGTCTCCAAGACTTCGGCGAGCAGGCGCACCCGTCCCTCAGGCTCGCTCGCGTACACGGCTCGATACATCTCTTCCGGATCCACCCCGTGGCCCAGGAGGTGCGCGGCTATCTGAAGGGTCCGCGGTGTGGTGTTTGCGAAACGAAAGCTACCCGTGTCGGTGAGTATGGCCACGTACAGAGCGCGCGCCGCAGGAGCTGATAGCTCCCAGTTCGCGGCGCGCGCGAGATCGTACACGAGCTCCCCCGTAGCACACGCGGCCGCGTCTATCATGCGCGGCCCCGGCGGCAACGTTCCATTCGTCTCGTGGTGGTCGATGCACGCGACCGCCTTCCCCGACTGCTCGACGACTCTGCCCAGGTGGCCCAGCCGCCCCACGTCCGATATGTCGAGCACCACAATCACGTCGGCCGCCTCAAGGTGTTTCACGGCGCGCGGCGACTTGTCCGCGCCGGGGCAGTCGGTCAAGAGGAAACCGTACCGTTCGGGGAAAGGCGTGGGATTCACTATCACAGGACGCACGCCGCGCGATCGCAGCATGTGCCACAACGCCACTTCGCTGCCCGCACCGTCGCCGTCGGCGTTCACGTGAGTCGTGAGTGCGACCCGCTGCCCGCGCTTGAAGACCCTGGTGATCTCCTTCGCTGCACGGCGCCGCGCCTGCGAGACGGCGACTCCTCTGGACTGCGCGCGGGACGACAGATTCTCGGACATCACTCGAAAGCTATGCCGCCCGTCCCTCCGGCCCGCTGAAGTAGTCCTTGGTGAGCTTCGCCACCGTGCCGCCAAGGAAGGCCAGCCCGACCAGGTTCGGGAACGCCATGAATCCATTGAGCAGCGTGCCCAGCGCCCATGCGAGAGGAACCGACACGACCGACCCGACCATGATCAGCGCCGTGAACACGATTCTGTAGGGCATGATCACCCGCGAGCCGAATAGAAACTCGATACACTTCTCACCGTAGTAGCACCAGGCGATGAGGGTCGAGAAGCCGAAGAGGAAACTCGACAGCGCAACGATGATCGATGCAAAGGGTACGGTTGTGCTCATCGCCGCCGACGTCAGATCGCCGGAGGCCGCCTGGTAGGTCGGGTCGGTCCACAGCCCCGATTCGAGGATCACGAACGCCGTCATCGAGCACACCACGATCGTGTCGGTGAACACCTCGAACACACCCACGATCCCCTGCTCGCTGGGATGTTTGACGCTGGCGATACCATGGGCGATGGGCGCCGAGCCGAGTCCCGCCTCGTTGGAGAGGACCCCGCGGCTCACACCGGCGGCGATTCCCTGTGCAACCGACGCACCTATGAATCCACCGAGCGCGGCGGACGGGGTAAACGCCTGCTCGAAGATGAGCAGCACCACCCGAGGAAGGGCATCGACGTTTATCACGATGTAGGCCAGCGCCGAGAAGACGTAGATCACAATCATCGTCGGCACGAGCTTCTCCGCAGTCGCCGCGATGCGCCTGATGCCGCCGATTAGGACGAGCCCGACGCTTACCGTGATCAAGGCGCCCGGGACCCATAACGGCACCGCAAGCCCCGAGTGGGCGCGGAAGGCTTCCACGAACGTGCGGGCAATCGTATTGGACTGCGCCATGTTGCCCGTGCCGAACAGCGCCGTGCTGGCGCCGAAAAACGCGAAGGCTATGGCGAGTATGCGCCCTAGTCCCGCATGCGGCACACCGCGAGAGATGTAATACATCGGGCCGCTCGCCAACTCCCCGGTCTCCCGCCGCACCCGATAGTGCACGCCGAGCACAGCTTCGGCGTACTTGGTCGCCATGCCGACCGTGGCCGTCACCCACATCCAGAATATCGCGCCGGGGCCGCCCACGAGGATGGCCGTGGCCACACCGCCGATGTTGCCGTTGCCGACCGTCGCGGCAAGCGCGGTCGATAGAGCCTGGAACGGCGTGATCGTACCGCCGCCGGTCTTCCTCTTGGCGAACGCACCTCGCATCACGGTGCGCACCGCTACCGGAAACCGGCGTATCTGTACGAAGCCGCTCCGCACGGTGAGCCATCCACCCACGATGAGCAACACCACGGGCATCACGGCAGGCTGCCATACCCAGTCGTTGATGCTGAGGATGTAGTCGGGGAGTTTGCTCAGGTCCATTCACGACTCCTGGCGGCGGAGAGGCTTTGGGCCCCAAAGTCTCGGTGGCAGAGATCGCCGTACTGTATGTGGGGAACGTGGACTGTCAAGCAGTCACAACGAGTAGTTGGGCGCTTCCCTCGTTATCACGACGTCGTGCGGATGCGACTCCCTCAACCCCGCGGCGGTCACCTGCAGGAACTCCGTGTCGCAACGCAACTGGTCTAGCGTCTCGCACCCGCAGTACCCCATTCCGCTCCGGATCCCGCCCACGACCTGGTAAATGACGTCGGCCACTGGTCCCCTGTACGGCACCCGTCCCTCGACACCCTCGGGGACCAACTTCTGCGGTCCCATATCCCCCTCCTGGAAGTAGCGATCCGCCGACCCCTCCTGCATAGCAGCGAGCGAACCCATGCCCCGCACGGTCTTGAAGCGACGACCCTCCAACAGGAAGCTCTCTCCGGGGCTCTCCTCGGTTCCCGCCAGCATGGAACCCAGCATCACCGAAGCCGCACCGGCCGCGATCGCCTTGACGGCATCGCCAGAATACTTGACACCGCCGTCCGCGATAATCGGTACGTCCTTGGCACCGCGCACCGCATCGGCGATCGCAGTCACCTGCGGAACGCCCACACCGGTCACGACCCTCGTCGTACAGATCGACCCCGGGCCGATCCCAACCTTCACCGCGTCCACGCCCCGCCCGACCAGCTCCTTCGCACCCTCCAGCGTAGCGATATTTCCACCCACCAGCTGAGCCTCCGGAAAGGCATCTCGCAGGGCGCCGATCGTCGCCAACACTCCCTCAGACTGTCCATGAGCTGAATCGACCACGATGGCATCGACCCCGGCGTCGAGCAGCGCTCGCGACCGATCCAGCGCGTCACCCCCAACTCCCACGGCCGCCGCTACCCGGAGCCTCCCATGCTCGTCCTTGTTCGCGTTGGGGAACTGCCGCCTCTTGAAGATATCCTTCACCGTGATCAGGCCCTTCAACACTCCGGCCTCGTCCACCACCGGCAGCTTCTCGATGCGATGCTCCCCGAGGATCCGTTCCGCCTCGTCAAGCGTCGTCCCCACCGGCGCAGTCACCAGTTCGCGTTTCGTCATCGCCTCGCGGATCGGCCGGTCGAGATTGCGCTCGAACTGGAGATCACGGTTCGTTATGATCCCGACGAGCTGGCCGCCCGCATCAACGATGGGCACACCCGAGATCCTGAAGCGCGCCATCAGGGCGGAAGCCTCCCGAATCGGCCGATCGGGACCCAGCGTGATCGGGTTAAGGATCATACCGCTCTCGGAGCGCTTCACTCGATCCACCTCGGAGGCCTGTCGATCGATCGTGAGATTCTTGTGAATCACCCCGATCCCACCCGCCCTCGCGATCGCGATCGCCATCTCCGATTCGGTGACCGTGTCCATTGCGGCCGATACGATGGGGATGTTGAGGGGAATGCCCCTTGTGAACCTGCTGGAGACGTCCACGTCACGGGGATGTACCGTAGCATGGCGCGGTACGAGAAGAACGTCGTCGAACGTGAGGCCGTAACCCGCGCGGACGCGGGTCACGCTACGCCCCCACAAGAGAGAAAAACCCGGCGCACGCGGAGTGCAGCACGGGTCTCACACAAGCGGTTTGGGTTTCCCATGGCCCAAGTTATGCGGGCCTCGGGAAGCGGTCAAGCAGGGCGGTCCGCTTCGCCCCCACTCCCCACGCTCTCTTCGGGGCCTTCCTGCTGCTCCGACTCCCGCACCTCGGCCTCCTCCGCCTCCCCGGTCTCCTCCGCCTGTTCCGCCGCCCGCTTCGCCACGCCCTGAATCTCGTCGGCGGCCGCCTTGGTGGCCGCAGCTAGGCCGGCCATGACGCGGCCCACGGCATCCACTACGTCCGCTGTCCCCTTTGCCGCAGCATCCGCCAGCTTGCCGCTGCCGAGGCCCTCAATGTTCTCCGCGACCTTCTCGAAGGGGGAAGCCGAGCGTCTGCTCCGATTGTGTTTGGATTCCAGAAACTCCACGTAGTCGAGTAGCTGCCGGCCCGCCTGATCCGACAAGCCGTCGATCTTCCTCAGAAGCTTTGCCTTGAGGTTCTCGTTCATCACCGTCTCCTCAGTCTCACCTCGCCACTACGACCCCGCCGCACCGTCGGTTTCAGCCTGCTTGAGCTATCGCGAGGCCATCTCGATCAGCTCGAGCACCGGATTGCCGAGATACCGCGATCTTGCTGCCCTGACACGAGCGAGTATCACCAGCTCGCTCAGCGGAGGCAGCCGTCCTGCCTCCTCCAGCTGTTGCTCGTCGAGTACAACATACACGAACCCCGCTTCGGGCAAGGGGCCCCGCGCGAGCATGTAGCTCGCACCGGGCGGGATCTCGGGACGCAGCTCGTCCGCCTCCTGAATCGAAATGAGCTGCACCGACCACTGCAACACCTGTCCCGTGAACTCGGCGGGCCGCGACCTGACCTCCGCTCCCGTCACGCCGACCAGCACTCCCGGGGCGGAGGGCTTGAGCTCATTCTGGTGGACCCATCCCTCCGTCTGCACCCTGACCCACTCCCCCGAGCGGGCCAGCACCCTCACCGGTGTGTCCTCGGCGAGGGAGCCGGCAGGCGGTCCGGAGGGGGTGCGGCGTAGCTCCGCATTGCCGGTGGTCACTGCACGGTCGAGCCCGATGGCCGCCGTGTCCGCTGCCGCCGTCTCGGCTACCGGGCGGTCGGGAGACCCACCCGTGTCGGCAGACTCCGCAGCGGCCTCGCGTGGCTCCGGCTGCGCGGTCGCCAGCCGTTCCAACGACTGGCCGAACATCCATCCCGTGCGTCGCACGCGCACCCACCCAGGGCGGCGCTCCACTTCGTCCAACAGACACCCTGCCAGCAGGCGCCCCAGAATCCGGCCGTTGGGAGCGGCACGCAAGTTCTCTCCGTTGGGAGCCGACACGACGAGGTCGTGCCCCTCGCGCCGATCGGCCCGGAGCGACTGGGCCCACACCCATCCCTCGATTGTGATCTGCACCCACGCACCGCGACGCGTTCCACCGGACACCTCTGTGCCCCCACGAAGGAACGCCAGGCGTGCCCCGGTACGATCCGGGTCACGCCGGAAGTTCTCGTTCCATTTGAGCGCGTAGGTATCCTGCGCAACGAGACTCGCACTGCCGTGTAAGACGGAGGCGAGCAGGAGCACGCCGCAGGCTGGTAGGGCTCTCAGGAGCGGGCTAGATTGCGGCATTCTTCGCCACACGAGCATGTTGGGGTGTCAGTTGCCGTCCACGGAAAATAGCGTCGCGACTGCCAAACGCGCACTCGCGACGATGGTCGTCGCCACAGCGCTCGCTGCAGCCGCCCTCGAGGGCCAGGTGGGTCACGACCCCAGCTCTTCGCCCTACGCCGAGGCTCGGGCGGGCCAGATGATCGCCGTTAGCGGGGGATATCTGGCGGGATCGAGGGGACGGGCGGGAGTGGGCCCAGCAGGCGGCTTCACCGTCGGATCGCGCTTCGAGATAGCGTTCGCCGATCCTGGAATCGCGTTCCTCGGCGCGTCAGGCGCTATACTCGACCGGGTGGTAATCGACCCTACTTTCGGCCCCGCCTCCCGCGTGCAGGACACTGTGACCCAGTCGGTACTCATGCTGGAGGGCGGCCTGCTCCTCGTCCTCACCGGCAGAAAGACCTGGAGAGGGTTGGCGCCATACGTCGGAGCTTCCGTCGGGTTGGCTTTGGGGGGGAGGGTGCCCCGAGACTCGAGCGGTTTCGTCTTCTCGACGAAGTTCCAGGTGGGGCCGCACCTCGGAGTCAGGTGGCATGTGTCGGATCGAGTGAACTGGAGGATCGAGGCGCGCAACGTCTTGTGGAGACTCACCTACCCGGTGAGCTTCCGCGCCACACCCGAGAACGAGCCGACGGAGCCCGCGGTGCTGGAGGGAACGACGAGCCTCACCGAGTGGACCCACCACCCCTCGCTGGTCTTCGCGGTGGCATACGTGATACAGCCCTAAGCGTTGGAACTCTTCGCCGACGGCCTGCGCCGCGGGCTTGGCCTCATCGTGGGTGGCGATCCAGAGGTGCTCGACATCACGATGCTATCTCTGAGGGTCGCTTCGGCCTCGACCATCCTCGCTTGTTTCCTTGGAGTGCCTACGGGTTTCTTGATGGGCACCACCCGCTTCTGGGGAAGACGCGCCGCGATCCAGGTGCTCAACACGATGCTCGCGTTCCCCACGGTCGTCGTCGGCGTTCTGGTGTGGGGCCTGCTCGCCCGTCAGGGGCCGCTCGGTTCGCCGGGACTGCTCTACACTTGGTGGGCTATCGTCATTGCCGAGGTGATTTTAGCCGCGCCTATCGCCGCGGCGCTCACGGCCGCCGCCGTGCAGGGGGTTGACCCAAGGGTGCGCAGGACGGCCCAAACTCTAGGCGCGGGTCCGTGGCACACGCACCTGGCCGTCGCGCGGGAGGCACGCTTTGCACTCTTTACGGCGGTTGTCGTGGCGTTCGGGAGGGTTTTGGCGGAGGTGGGGGCCGCGATGATCGTGGGCGGTAACATCCGCCATCACACCCGCACACTGACCACGGCCGTCGCGTTGGCCACCTCACAGGGGGATTTCGCGTTGGCGGTGGCTTTGGGCCTGGTGCTGCTGGCACTTGCGCTGACTGTGAACGTACTGTTGCAGCTGTTCCAGGGGCGAGGCGATGCTTAGCGCCCGCGGCCTTGTCCGCAGGTATGGCGCAACGCCCGCGGTCGAGTTGGAGGCGCTCGATCTCGAGGCCGGAACCATCACCGCCGTCGTCGGTCCGAACGGATCCGGCAAGAGCACGATGCTCCGCCTGCTGGCGTTCCTGGAGCGGCCCGACGCCGGCACGCTGACGCTCGACGGCAAGCCAGTCGAGAGCAGGGTCGAACGCCGCAAGGCGAGACGGAAAGTGACACTGGTCGAGCAGCGGCCGTTTCTCTTTCCTGGGACCGTGACGGACAATATCCGCTATGCCCTTGCGCTACACGGGATTCGGGGTCAGGAAATCTCTCGCGCCGTCGCCGAGTCGCTCGAGCGACTCTCGCTCGGCGACTACGCCGGGAGAAGTTCCTCAGCTCTCAGCGAGGGAGAGTCCCAGCGGGTCGCGCTCGCGCGCGCCCTCGCCCTCTCACCGCAGGTGTTGCTGCTGGACGAGCCACTGTCCGGCGCCGACCGCGCGGCCGGCAGAGATTTCCATCGCGCGCTGGAAGAGGAGCGGTCCAGGGGCACCGCGATCTGTTATGCATCGCATCTGATCGAAGAGGCGTACCGCTGGTCCAGCGACGTGATCGGCCTCGCGCATGGCCGGTTGTCTCCCGTAACGCCCGAGAACCTGTTCCGTGTCAACCTCCCCGAGGGATCCGGAACGCGCGTGGTCGACGTCGGTCCTTTGAAGGTTCGCGTCATGACGGACCGCACGGGTCCCTCCACGGTCGTGATCCCACCCGAGGACATCGTGGTGAGCAGGACACCGCTCGCCGCGAGCACCCAAAACCGGTTCCGGGGGCGCGTCACGCGAATCAGCGAAGACGGTAAGGGGGGTGTCACTCTCACCGTCGACGCCGGCGTCGATCTATCGGTGCGGATCACCCGCAAGGCGCTGGACGAGCTCGAGCTCGGGCTGGCGACGGAGGTCGTGCTGTCGGTCAAAACGATGGCCGTGCGGGTCTATTGACAGGAAGATAAATTGCCGCCATGCCCTCCGTTACACTCACACGCGTCGTGCACTTCAACGCCGCGCACCGCTACTTCAGGCCCGAATGGTCCGCGGAGAAGAACCGCGAGGTGTTCGGTGCTTGCAGCGACGAGCACGGTCACGGACATCAGTACGAGTGTCATGTCACCGTCTCGGGTGACCTGCAGGAGGAAACGGGCATGGTTAGCAATTTGGGAGAGCTGGACCGCGTACTCGAGGAGGAGATCACGCAGGCGCTGGACCACCGTCATCTCAACCAGGATGTGCCGGAGTTCGCGTTCGGGCAGCAAATCCCCACCACCGAGGCGCTGGCGGTGTACATCTGGCGCAGGGTGGCGCCCCGGTTACAACCCGGGGCGAAGCTGGAACGCGTCCGCGTGTACGAGGATCCGCTATTGTACGCGGAGTATGACGGGTCGGATTGATGCGCTGCGCGATACTCGCCGGTGGTTACGCGACCCGCTTCGACGGCCGGCCCAAGGGGCTCGAGCGCGTAGGTGGCGAGCGGATCCTGGATCGCGTGATCCAGGCCGTGCAGCTGGCCACGGGAAGCCGCCCGATTCTCATCGCCAATGCGCCGGACGCGGGCGGCTGGGCCGATCTGGAGATCGTGCCCGACGCGATCCCCGACTGCGGGAGCCTGGGCGGCATATATACGGCGGTGACTAGCGGCGAGGGGCCCGTGGCAGTCGTCGCCTGGGACATGCCCTTCCTCTCGAGCGATCTGATCACGGCGCTGATCGAGGAGGCTGCCGGTCGCGATGCGGTTCTGCCGGCGAGCCGGGGCCCGCTGGGCATGGAGCCGCTCTGCGCGGTCTATGACCAGGGCTCGGCCGACCACATTCGCCGGAGCCTCGAGGCGGAAGATTACAGGACGACGGGATTTCACGGCGAGGCGCGCGTGGGGATCCTCGCGCTCGAGCGCGTGAGCGCGTTCGGCAACCCCGAGACGCTCTTCTTCAACGTCAACACGCGGGACGATCTCGATCGCGCGCAACAGCTCTGGCAGGAGCTCCACCAGGGAACGTGACCGCCCGCTCGATGCCGCGCACTCGCCTGACCCCTCGGGAGGCGGTCGAAGCCGTGCTCGACCGCGTAGCGCCGTTACCGGAAGAAAGCGTCCAACTGCACGAGGCGTCCGAACGTGTGCTCAGCCGCGACGTGGTGAGCCCCCTCGACCTGCCGCCGTGGGACAACTCCGCGATGGACGGCTACGCGGCGCGGGCCGACGACGTGCTGGCCGGATCGGAGCTTTGCATAGTGGAGGTCATTCCGGCCGGGGCGTTCCCCACCAAGGTGATCGCGTCGGGTGGGTGCGCTCGCATCTTCACCGGCGCACCGATCCCCGAGGGCGCCGACTGCGTAGTCCGACAAGAGGACACGACGCTGCTCGACCGCGGCCGCGTGCGGATCGATGATGCGCGAGACCGGGGTCGGAATGTGCGCAGGAGGGGCGAGGACATCCGCGACGGCGACTTGGCGCTCGCCGCCGGTGATCTTCTCGCGGCGCCTCAAATCGCGCTGCTCGCCGCGCTGGCCGTTGATCACGTCCACGTGCACCGTCGCCCCAGGGTCGCGATCTTGAGCACCGGCGACGAGCTCGTGGACATAATGCAGCGCGACGAGATTCTGAGCGGCCGGAAGATCGCGTCATCCAACACGTATGCGCTGACGGCGATGATCGAGGAGGCGGGCGGTGTATGCGTCAATCTTGGGATCGCTCGGGATGACCCCGCCGAGCTGCGACGGCGCTTCTCCGCCGCAGTGGGCGCCGACCTGCTCGTCACATCCGCCGGAATGAGTGTGGGGGAGCACGATCACCTGCGCGCCATCCTCGAGGAGGGCGGCCTCGTGGCCGGTTTCTGGCGCGTGCGAATGCGTCCGGGTTCGCCGGTTGGTTTCGGGACGATCGGTGAGCTTCCGTGGATCGGACTCCCCGGCAATCCCGTCAGCGCCATGGTGACGTTTGAGCTGCTCGTCCGTCCGGCGATTCGCAAGATGCTCGGACATACGAGGCTGCATCGTCGAGCGGTCACGGTTGCCGCCGGGGAGGAGATTGCGGTCCGAGCCCGCCTGACCCACCTGCTGCGTGTTCGCCTGGACGGCAGTGACTCACCCCCCAAGGCCTATCTCACCGGACCGCAGGGTTCGGGGATCATGTCGTCCATGGTGAAGGCCGATGCGCTGCTGATACTGCCGGAAGGGACCATGAAAGCCGGGGTCGGACACGAGCTACAGGCTATCAGGCTGGATGAGGCAGTGCATGTGGCCGAGCCTCCGTTCTGAGGCGTCGGCCGCCAAGCGTCACATTCTCTTGTACGCCGTCCCCGATCCTCCCTCCCGTGGCATCCAGCGCGGCCCCAGAACGTCGGTCGCCTTGCAATCGATGCAGTTGGGCGGGTTCACGGTGAGCTCCTGATCGTCGGCCTCGTACACACCCGCGGGACACATGTGCGTGTAGAATTCCGCCACCTCAAGCGGCACGGCGTCTCCCAGGATGAGATGTGACGGAATCGTGTCGCGGGTGGCGTTTCCGGATCGGAACACTGCATCGGTCTTGCTGAACGTCAGGACTCCGTCCGCCGCGACCGATGTCGCACCGCCGGGTGCGCGCTCAACGTCTGCATCGCGCCCCGTTTCGATCCGCTTTCCGAACACGCGTCCGCCGGTGAGCTGCATGACGGCGGCTTTCGCCGCGCCCCTGTAGAGGCCGCGCTTGAACGCGGCCCGCATGTTGCGCGTCCTGTAGAGGTCGCGTCGGATGTACGAGGCATCCACCAGGCGGTCGTACTCCGCGAGGCGGGCGGCACTGTAGTCCCCTGCCTTGAGCGCCGCGAAGATCGCTCGAGCCGCTAAGAGTCCGGACTGCATCGCGTAATGGATGCCTTTGAGCGATGGAACATCGACGAATCCCGCGGCATCTCCCAAGACCACAATCCCATCGCCGTGGCGCCGCTCGGGCAATGCGTAATAGCCTCCCTCGGGGATCGTCTTGGCTCCCCACTCCACCATCTCGCCACCCTCCAGCAACTCCCTGAACAGGGGGTGCAGCTTCATCTGCTGAAGCAGCATATGTGCGTCGAGCGACCGGTACGGATGATCCAGTCCCACGACCAGCCCGAGAGCTACGAGCTTCGGCTCCAGGGGATAGGCGAAGCTCCCGCCGAAGACGTCGTTCGGCAACGGCCATCCCACCGTGTGCACGACCTTGTCGAGGGGCCGCCGGGTCTCCCACAGCTCCTTGACCCCCAACGCATAGATCTGCGGGTTCTCGGAACCGATGCTCTGCCACTCGAAGTAACCCTGAGCCAGCATCCCACGGGTGCCCTCGGCAAGTGCCGTGATCTTGGCGACTACGTCGGTGGGCGGCATGTAGCCGGCGGTGCGGCGCCCGTCCCGGTCCACCCCGGCGGCCACCGTGCGAACGCCGGTCACCCTCTGGTCCTCGACGAGCAGAGCCCCTGCGGGATAGCCCGTGAAGACATCTATGCCCAGCTCCGCCGCGCGCTCGCCCAGCCAGCGAACGATCTCGCAGATGGACGCCACGCGGTTTCCGTGGTTGCGCATGCTGGGCGGTGTGGGAACACGTCTCGAGTCGCGATCGGTGAGCAGGTACACCGCCTCCTGGCTGACCGGGGACCGGAGCGGCAGATCGACATCGGAGACGTCCGGAAACAACTCGCGAAACGTCCTGGGATCGACGACCGCCCCCGAGAGAGAGTGCTCGCCCAGCGCCGACGCCTTCTCCAGCACGCCGATCGAGACTTCGCCGATGTCGCCGCCTGCGTTGTTGTCTTGCTTCACGAGCTTGGCGAGCTGAATTGCGCCTGCGAGCCCCGCGGGTCCCGCTCCCACAAACAGCACGTCCACTTCCAGGCGCTCCTCGCTCGGTTCGGCCTTCAGGATCAGCCGGTCTAGCGGGAGCGCCGGCTGGTGATCCGACGGTCGGAAGCGGTCCGCCATCGAATCACCCAGCTCTGGCGCGCTTGATCTCTTCCGTGAGTCGCGGCACGATCTCGAACAGGTCACCGACGATGCCATAGTCGGCGACCTTGAAGATCGGCGCGTCCCTGTCCTTATTGATCGCGACGATGACCTTCGACGTTCGCATCCCCGCCAGGTGCTGGATCGCCCCAGAGATGCCCACGGCGATGTAGAGCGACGGGCTTACCGTCTTGCCGGTCTGACCGACCTGTTCCGAGTGGGGGCGCCAGCCGGCATCCACAACCGCCCGTGATGCGCCTACCGCGGCACCCAGCGCCTCCGCCAGTTCCTCCACCAGCCGGAAGTTCTCCGGGGCCTTGAGCCCGCGCCCCCCACCGACCACCACTGCTGCCTCGGCCACGTCCAGTTTCTGCTTCTCCGGCTGCTTCACAGACACGGTCCTGGCGTACCGCCCTTCCGGATTTGGCACCACGCCGCTCAACTGCTCGACCCGAGCGGTGCCATCCGACCGCCGCTCGGCGAACATGTTAGGTCTCACCGAGACGACACACGGGGTGGCGGTCACGTTCAAGGTGTAAATCGCTTTCCCCGAGTACACCGGCCGTTTGACCACCAGCGCCCCGTCATGGACTACCTCGGTTACGTCAGCGAGAAGCGGGCAACCGAGCATCGCGGCCACCCGGGGTCCGAGGTCTTTGCCGAGCGTCGTCGCAGAGAGCAGGACGGCGGCGTAGCTCCCGCTGCGGGCGTGCCGAGCGGCGATCTCCGCGAGCAAGTGTCCCTGGTACAGATCCAGCTCGTCTCCCGCCGCGTGGAACACCCTCGACGCTCCGAAGGCTCCTAGCTCTCCCACGTCGAGCGTCGCGGGTCCTACCACTAGAGCGTGCACCTCTCCGCCCAGAGCCGGTGCGAGGGTGCCTGCTGCGGCAAGCACCTCGTGGGACACCCTTTTCACCGCGCCGTCTCGCTGTTCGGCCAACACGAGGACGTCGGGCATCATATCACCTTCGCTTCGCTACGGAGGGCCTCCACCAGCGCCGGAACAGCATCCGGGCCTTCTCCCACGATCCGGCCCTCCTCGCGTGCGGGCGGCAAGCTGAGGACGGCGACCTCGACGGCGCCGGCTGCGAGCGTAACCTCCTTTATGTCGAGGGGCTTCTTCTTCGCCATCATGATGCCACGGAGCGCGGGGTAACGCGGCTCGTTCAGTCCCTTGTCGGCCGTGACCACGGCTGGAAGCGCGAACTCCACGACTTCGACGCCCCCCTCTATCTCTCGCTCCGCCGTCGCCCTTCCCCCCGCGATCTCGAGACGCGAGACCGCGCTCACGGCAGGCACGCCGAGCAGCTCCCCGACCATGGTACCCACGGCGTGGTGGTAGTCGTCGATGGCCATCTTGCCGCAGAGAACCAGATCGAACCCGCCGTCCCGAATCTCATCGGCGATGGCATGTGCGATCGGCAGAGGATCAGGAGGCAGGTTATCGGTCTTCAGCAGAACGCCGCGGTCGGCTCCCATCGCCAGCGCGGTGCGCATCACCTCCTGGGACTGCTCCGGTCCCACACCGAGCACCACCACCTCGCCGGAACCAGAAGCTTCCTTGAGCCTGAGCGCCTCCTCGACCGCGTACTCGTCGTATGGATTGAGGACGAATTTCACGCCACTCTGATCGATGGATTTCCCATCAGCGCCGATCTTGATACGGCTCTCCGTGTCGGGAGTCCGCTTCACACAGACGCATATCTT
>JBHIEQ010000022.1:0-14223 GCA_046760725.1 Gemmatimonadales bacterium | reverse complement strand
GACGAGGCGGGTGAGCCGGTCCGTTGGGTAGAGGGTCCCGCCGAGGCCGGGGTGCACCGTGTGAATTGGGATTTGAGGCGGCCCGCGCCCGATCCGATCGATCTCACGGTGCCGGAGTTCGTTCCCCCGTGGGCGGGCGATCCAGAGGGACCGTTGGCGCCGCCCGGCCGGTACACCGCTCAGCTGGTACTCGTCTCGTCGTCGGGCGCGGAGCATCTCGGCGAGCCGCGGTCGTTTGCGGTGAAGCCCGTGCCAACGGCGCCCGAGGGAACGGATTTCGTGGCGGTCGCCCGATTCCAGAGTGAGGCCGGCGAGCTGATGCGTCGCGTGGCGGGTGCGGGGGAGGAGATCTCTCGCGCGCGTGACCGGTTGCGGCACATGCGACGGGCGTTGCTACGGGCGCCGCGGGCGGAGTTGGCGTTGTTCCAGCGACTCGATACGCTCGAGGCCGAGTTGGCCTCGCTCTCGAGGAGGCTCAGCAGTGACCCCGTGCGCGGGCGACTCAACGAGCCCAGCGTTCCCTCAATTCGGGGCCGGGTGAGTCGTGTGGTGAACGGGCATTGGGATACGCGTCAGGCGCCCACGGCCACCCAGCGTCGCAACCTGGAGATCGCGGCCCGTGATTTCGCCGCGCTCGAGGGCGAGCTGATCACGTTGTTGCAGACCACGCTCGTCGGGCTCGAGGAGGACTTGGAGGCGGCCGGCGCGCCGTGGACGCCGGGGCGGAAATTGCCGCGGCCGTAGGGGTGGTTGCTGCGGCTCGGCAAGCGGCGGCCGGCTGCGCCCACGGGCATCCCCTTTGCGCACCGCGGGATATGTGATCTTCTTATCACCTATTCCGCACCCTACTCTGACCAAAGCGCCCTGGCCCGACCATAACTGCCGAACTCGGCCATCCCGGAATTCCCCGAGCAACCTTCTTCCAATGCATCGGCACAGCCCGCTACGTCTCGCACACCGTACCCTCCTGCTGCGGCTGCTCGGATACGCGATCGCTGTGGCGTCGGTGCGCGTCGGCGGCGGACCTAGCAACCCGTAGCCAGCGGGCCTCACGACCATGGCACACATACACGACATCGGCCCGCGGCAGCGGCTCATGCGTCAGGATGCGCCGACAGAGAGGCCTAAGAACCCTCCTCCCTCACGGACGCTTATGCCACTCCAGCTCCAAACTCGCCCTCGGGGCGATTCGGCTGCGGGATTCGCTTGACTGACGGGCACGTCACCAAGCCGGTGCGTGACCGATCAATAGAGGCCGACCTCGCATTGCTGCACATGATGCTTCGCTGGGCGACCACGCACAGGCTGCCCAGTGGCCGTCGCATCCTCGACCGAAACCCTCTCGCGGGTATTCGTCGGCCGCGCGAGAGGAACCCGCGGCGTCCGATAGCCACTTGGGAGCGCTTCCGCGGCACGCGAGATGCAATGCGCCGGCTGCAGGCCGCCAGTAGCTCGGAGGCAGAGCGGCTCCGCTGGGTCAAGATGGAACTGGCCCTGGTTCTCGCCGAAGCGACCGGCCGACGGTTGAGTTCCATTCGGCAGCTACGGTGGGAAGACATCGATCTCGACACGTGCGAGATTCGCTGGCGCGCCGAAGCGGACAAGAAAGGTCGCGAGTGGATCGCACCGTTGCCCGACTCACTGGTCGAGGAACTTCGTGTCTTTCGGCGGAGGCTCGGTGCCGTCGCTGGCTGGCTGTTCCCTGGCGAGCACAAGCCAAATCAACCAATGGACCGCCACCTGTTCGACAAGTGGCTGACCGCAGCCGAGCAGCACGCTGACCTCCCCAAACTCAAGGGTGGTCTATGGCACCCCTACCGTCGGAAGTGGAAAACGGAGAGGAAGCACCATCCGCCGACGGACGTGGCCGAGGCGGGCGGTTGGAAGGATCTCAAGACCATGCTTACCAGCTACGACCAACCGGACCGCGACACGCTGTTGGCCGTGATGTCCGAGCCACGGAAGCTCCGCGAACGCTCCGTCCTTGGAGCCGGTTCGACTTAAGAACGCACCCCAAAACGCTCCCCCCTCCTTCGCAAAGGAAAACCCCGACTCGACGAAGTAGTTGCCGAATCGAGGCTTACGGAATCGGGACGGCGGGATTTGAACCCGCGACCCCCTGAACCCCATTCAGGTGCGCTACCGGACTGCGCCACGTCCCGTCTGAACTACCGAAATCTACGACCTTCCTTTCGACCCCCTGGTGCCGCGAAGACCGCGAGCGAAGCGAGTCGGCGTAGCGGCACTCGCGAGCGCGGCGAGCGACCACCCCATTCCGCCGAGCCACGACTTCAGTCGCGGGCTACCCGATGCGCCACGTCCTGCGACGTCTCAATCTAGCACGTGAGGCAAACTCGCGCTTCGCCCATCCTTCGCCTCAGTACCGCCGGGTCACGCGGGCTCCGAACGAACCTCCAACCTCATCCCGTCATTCCCCCGGGCGCTCTCGGCCCCGTCCTCGCCACCGCGCCTCGAGCCTGTCGAGCGGCGAAAAGAAGACACAGCCGAGCACGTAGCGCTTGCCGAGCAGAAGGTTGGGCACGGCCGCCATCTCGCACCCGGCGTAACCGAATAGACCCGACAGAACGAGCGAGAGGACTCCGAGACCCACGATGGCCAGCTTCACCTCGGCCGGCCCCAGAATGTAGAGCCCCAAGACGAGGATCACCGACCCGAGCGCCCATTCCTTCGTCTGACTCAGGCGCGTCATGAGACCGAACAGCTCGAGGATCGCTACCAATAACAAAAGAACCAGGACCCCCACCAACCCCCAAAAAGCGAACGCCGCGAGAGGGACCCGGCCCCAGACGAGCACCAGATAAAGCGCGATCACCCCGAGTCCCAGCCGAGCGAACCTGCCCACGAATCCGGTCTTGCGCTCGGCCACCAGGGGATCGAGCCGGGATTCGCGTCCTATCGCATAGAACGGCAACGCCAACGCGGTCGGAACGCCCGCGATCACCCACCAGATGGGATGAATGTCGGTGGTCAACATGAGGGCGAGCATCCCCGTGCCACCCGCGAGTATGGCGACGCGCGCCGCGAGACGGAGCGTCGCTTGCCGTGACATCCGAGCTCACCTCCCCAAGTAGTGCTCTCCATACGCTGGGAGCCCGAGGCCGGTTTCAAGGCGAGAGAAACCGGCATTCATCTCCCTCTTGAAGCTTGGCGAGGGTCTACCTCGGCAGATTCATCCGCTGCAGCAACTCGTCGAACCGCGGGTCGTCCCGGAGCGGCACGAGCGCGGGATTGACGCGACTCCAAGGCAACCACCCATGCGGCGGATCGTACGCCAGCCAACGGAAGGCCGCATCCTTGTCGCCCAGCGCGGCATACACGTCGGCCAATCCGATGGCGTTCCAGGAGGTAGGGGGCTCGGCTTCCAACTCCGAAACAATCTCGCGTGCCTCCTCGGTACGGCCTGCCAACGCCAGGCTACGGCCCAGCGCATATCGCCAGGCCGGATTGACTTCCACCGCACGCCGGTGCGCCGCGATGGCCTCGTCGTACAGGCCGAGCTCCGCGGCGGCGGCCCCGAGACCAAACAGCACGACGGCGTTATCCGGGTACTCCTCGATCAACTTCCGAGCCTCCGCCAGCGCCTTCTCCGGTTGGCCTAGGTAGTAGTACAGCCCCGGGATCCAAACGGTATGAAGCGGCGTGAGCGGATCCAACCGCTGCGCCAGCTTGTGCTCCGCAACCGCCTCCGACGCCCTACCGAACAGCGCCAGATACCACGCGTGATGGTAGTGGTTCATGGGAAGGCTGGGATTCAACTCGTTGGCCCGCTCGAACGCCCGCTCCGCACCCTCCCAGTCCCACTCGTAATAGGTCTTGATGTCCGCGAGAGCGGCCCAGGCATCCGCCAGCGTCGAGTCGAGCCGGACCGCTCGCTCGGCCGCCGCCCTGGCGCGCGACCAGACATCGGGTGGCGGCGCGGGCCCGTGCCCCAAGGTGATGTAAGCGAACGCCAAGCCGACATACGCCAGAGGATCGGCTGGATTGCGCTCCACCACCCGATTGAAATAGGCGAGCGCGCTGTCGAACGCCGCTTGGGTGGACTGGTTGAGATAGTACATCCCCTTGAGGTACGCCTCGTACACCTCGGGATTGACCGGCGCCGCAGTGTTGAGTCGCGCCTCCTCCTCCGGATTCAAGGTGCGTTTGACCTGCTGAGCGATCGCCAGCGCGAAGCCACGATAGAGCGCGATCACGTTCGGCAGATCGCCGTCGTACGATCCCACCCACTCCTCTCGCTCGCTGCGGCCGTCGTACAGCCTGGCATCGATCTCCAAGCTGTCGCCTTGCCTGAACAGCGAACCCTCGATAACCGCGTCCGCATCCACCTCGGCGGCGATCTCGCGGATACGCTTCTCCGTGTCGCCGTAATGGACCATCGTGCTGCGCGCGATGACCGGAATGCCGAGCTGAGCCAACTCGGAGATCAACGCCTCGTGCACCCCCGCCACCAGGTACTGCTGCTCGGGGTCACCCGTCAGATCGGTGAGCGGGAGGACTGCCAAACGCCGAGCGCCAGGACCACCGACCAGCATCGCAATCGCCCAGCCCGCAATCGCCAGTAGCGCGACACCTGCCGCAATTGCTCCGACACGCCGGCTCCGCCAGCGCGGACGCGCGCGTCTCGGGACCTTGCCGGTCACAAGCGCCTCGGCGAACGCGCCGGCCGAGGGGAAGCGATCTTCCGGGGCCTTGGCCAAGGCTCGCTCCACCGCCCGGTCCACGTAAGGTGGAATGGTCGGAGCCGTCGTCCTCAGGGCCGGCACCGTGTCCGCCGCATGCTTGGCAATGAGCTCCTGCGGCGTCGCTCCTTCGAACGGCGCCCGCCCTCCGACCATCTCGTAAAACACGCAACCCAAAGCGTAAACGTCGGACCTGGCGTCCACCTCCTGGGTTGCGAACGCCTGCTCAGGACTCATGTAGGCGGGTGTGCCAACCGCCAACCCCGTCGCGGTGAGCCGCTCACCGCCGGCCGCCTCGACGGCCCGCGCAATGCCGAAATCGGCGACAATCGCCTGGTCACCAGCGAGCAAGATGTTCTCCGGCTTGATGTCACGGTGGATCACGCCGCGCTCGTGCGCATAGGTCAAAGCCGACGCGATGTGATCGGCTATCTCGATGGCCTCATGCAGGGACAGCTTGCCTTCACGCTCCAATCGCTGGCGCAGGGATTCCCCTTCCACGTACGGCATCACGTAGAAGAGGAAGCCGTCGGCTTCGCCCGAATCGAAGAGCGGCAGGATGTGGGGATGTGTGAGCCTTGCAGCGATCTCTATCTCGCGCACGAACCGCTCGCTGCCCAACGTTGCCGCGAGCTCGGGCCTCAGAACCTTGACGGCGACCTTGCGGTCGTGCTTGAGGTCCCGGGCGAGGTACACCGTGGCCATCCCGCCCTGTCCGAGCTCGCGCTCGATCGCACACCGGTCGGCGAGAGCCGCCCTGATGCGGTCGTACGTCGTGACCATCAGCTCACATGTTGGAGCGGCGGCGGCCATGCCGCAAGTGATGTCGCCGCCACGAAGCGCCCAACGGCGCGCGATTTGTGTCCGGGGCCAAGCCGAGCCAGGAGTTTCGCCGATGCCCTTTACCGACAACCTCGCGAAATCGAGCTGCGCCCCCCACAACTGGCGGCGCTCGCCAGCGCCCTTCTGCCAAAACTCCCTCGTCGCATCATCCGGTCTCAAAGTGCCGGTGCAATGCCGGCGTCGAGGCACTCCTTCCCCGGAGCCCGACCTCGCCGGGTGTCCGGGGGCGCGACCTCTGCCTACCCCACGTCGACCACGCCGACCCATCGCCAGCCGAACACGATGAGGCGCCGGCCGTCGGGGTGGGCAATCATGCGCCACGGGAAGCGCGGGAGGATCACCTGCTCGCCGACCGTGCCGCTCGCGACGTCCACGGTCCAGTACCCCGGCCAGTTGCCGATGAAGGCCACCTGCCCGTCGGCCGAGAGGGCGCGGGCGGGCGGGAAATACCCGGGATCCGGCAGGAGCCAGCGGTAGCTGGTCAGCGCCGAGTCGTAGAGGCGGTTCCGAATCAGGACCGCGGCGCCCGCGTGATCGAGGGACGGCCCGGCGTGGTCCAGTTCCTCTGTGGGGCTCGTGAACAGGCGGCGGACGGGACCCAGGCTGTCGGTGTCGCTCCGGTAGACGGCCGCGTCGTACTGGTCCCACGCGACGACGGTGCGCCGGTCGCCTGAGGCGGCGAGGTTCCGGAGCGTGGCCGGCAGGCTCCGCACCCGCTCGGCGCCGGTCAGGAGGTCCACCTGGACCGTGGGGCAGGTCGTGGTGGACCATCCGGTCACGAGGGCGGAGCCGTTGGCGGCCACCTGGAGATCCCACGCGTGGCAGTTCCCGAGGAGGGAGACGGGGATGGTGTCGCTCGACGAGAGGCCCTGGGCGATGTCCCACACCACGAGCACGTTGGGCCGGCCCAGGACGAGCGCCACCAAGGAGTCGCCGCCGGGGGTCAGGTCCACGCCGCGCACCGATGCTCCGAACGGGATGTCCGGCCCCTCGGCGAGGGGACTCAGCGAGACCACCTGGACCCGGTTCTGGAACGTCGTGAAGTAGAGCACGTCGCGCCTGGCATCGAGGACGTAGTCCCCCTGCTGGTCGTACTGGCTGAGCGGGGCGTCGTAGGGACTGAGCGTCTCGATTGGCCTCAGGCGTCCGTCCATCACGACCGCGTACACGCGCTGCTCGGTGCGATTCCCCGACGAGTCGGCGGCGAACACGTCGATGTACGCGTCCGGGTCGTTCGTTCCGGGCGGGATCTCCAGCTCGAAGCGCACCGAGTCGGCGGCCGAGCCGGGCGCCACGGAGTCGCCGAAGGAGAGCATCCGGTAGCCGAGCCAGGTGAGCAAGTGGTTGTCGGAGGCGGCGACGTGGACGCGGAGCGTGTCCCCCGGGAAGAATGCGAGGGCGAACAGGGTCTCGTCCAGCCCGGAGTGATGCAGGGTGTCGATGCGCACCGTGAGGCGGGGCGCCGCGGAGTCGGCGAGCGCCACCACGCGCCGGTCGGCGGTCTCCTTGCCGAAGCCGTCGGTGACGGTCGCCCGGATGACGACGGAATCGCCGGGCCGGGCGGTCTCGGGAATCCACATGGTGAGCGTGCCGGCAACGTCGGGCGCGTAGGCGAAGGTGAGGGTCGTGTCGCGCTCGACCGCGCCCTCGAGGGCGACCGTGAGAGTGGTGATGCCGGCGGCGTCGTGCGCCTCGTACGCGAGCGCGAGGGACGTGGGAGGCGAGGCGATCTCGGTGGCCGAGAGCACGAGGCGCGGCGGCCCGTCGTCGCGGATCACGAGGGACGCTTCGGCGGAGTCGGTCGCCGTGCCCGCGCGGGCCAGCACGCGGAACACGAGGGCGCCCTCGATGGGGCCGTGGGAGATCCGCACCTCGAGCATGACCCGCTGGGGTCCGGGCCCCGGGATGGGGAGGTTGAAGGTGGTATCGCCGCCGAGGCCGCTCACCGCGAGCTGGAAGAGGGTGAGCGTCTGGCTGTCGGGGAGCAGTGCCACGGCGAGCACCATGGCGCTGCCGCCGGGGGCGATGGTGTCGGGTAGGATCTTGAGCTAGACCCTGAGCCGGGTGGTCGAGTCCTGGGGGATGTCGGGCGGCGGACGACGTGGCGGGCGCGGGCGGGTCGGGGAGGGGCGCCGGTCCTCACGGGTCCAATATGCAGCTTTGATGAGTGCCAAGGAACGGGCTGAGCTTGCCGCACCGGAACTGTCGCCAGCAGCGCGCCGCGAGATCACCCAGTGCATTGAGCAGCTTCGGTCGAACGCACAGGAACGCGTCCAGCAGCGGCGTGGCGAATCCCGGGTGGATGCACATCCCGCAAAGAGCACCGTGAGCCAGGCGCTGAAGAGCCTCGTGCAACACGGATTCCTCGAGCGGCGAGCCGCGCGGTACACCATGAGCGATCCCTTGTTCGGGAAATGGGTGCAGGCGCGGTAAACAACTCTTCGTCCTCACGGCCGCTTGTACCACTCCAGCTCCAAACTCGCCCTCGGGGCGATTCGGCTGCGGAGCGCCGCGAGCTCCTCGGCCGACATGGACCGAAACCGCCGCGCCAGCGCCGCGTTGCGCCGCACCAGCTCGGCACGCTCCATACCCACCACCGCGACGTCCACGGGCAGCGACCACACGTAGCGCAAGCATTCCTGGATCGAGCAGATACCCTCGCGCAGCAGGCGGCCGTCAGCCGAGGTCTTCATCGCGATCACGCCGATTCCGCGATCCACCAGCTCGGGTAGCACCCGCCGCTGGAAGCTGTGCTGGTGGTAATCGATTGCGTTAATCGGCATCTGCATCGCGTCGAACCGGAACCCCCGGTCCCAGTAATACAGCGCGCGCAGGTTCGCCTCGGGGGTGACGTGCCCCGTGACCCCCACGTGGCGCACGAGCCCTTCCTCCTTGGCACGGAGGATGTACTCCATGGCACCCCCGGCGGCGAATGCACGGTCGACGTCCACCACGCTCTGCAGGCTGTGGAGCTGCCACAGATCCAGGTAATCGGTCCGCAGGCGCTGCAAGCTGCCTTCCAGATGGCGCCGCGCACTCTCGGCGCTGCGCTCCCGCGGCGCATACGTCTTGCTCATGAGCATGACGTCGCGACGAATCCCGGCCACGGCGAGTCCCAGCCAGCGCTCTGATCGGCCCTCCCCATAGCTCTCCGCGTTGTCGAAGAACCGAATGCCCTCCTCGAACGCCGCCTCCACCAGCCGCCGTGCATTCGCCTCGGATCCGGCGAGCCCCACGTGGTGCCCGCCCAATGAGAGAATGGGCACTTGGAGATCCGTTCCGCCCAGCCGGCGGGTAGGAAGCCTTCCCTGAGCCACGTCGGCGAAGGGCGGTTTCGCGACCACCATGCCCGCCCCGACGCCCGCGAGCGCGTTGAGAAAGCGGCGTCGATCCATCGGGAGGCGCTGCTGTCGTGTCCGATCGTTCATGATATCACCTCCAGCGCGTGGCCTGCGGTGCGCACGGGGCCGGGCTCACGCTGTCTCCGCTGCCACCTGGCGCGCGCACAGGACTCGAACGCTCGACGTAACACGGCGCTTGCTTCGCGAGCCGCCGCTGAAACTGAGTTGCCTGGTACATGAACGCTTCCAGGCGAGTATTGATGTTGGTCGCTCCCTGCGCGTCGTAGATGACGTCGAGCCAGGGGATGTTGTACAGGTCGGGCCGAAGACGTGGGGCCATGCCGGCGACGATGATGCCCGGCATGCAAGAAAAGGGCATGATGTTGAGGATACCGCACAACCCGTTCCGGGCGAAATCAATGGCCTTGCCCATGCTCAGGACTGCTTCCGTGCCCAGAGCGGGCTCGTAGTAGGGCCGGATGTTGTCCATCAGCTGGGCGATGGGCGATTCGTGCGGGTGCCTGAGGAGGTGTTCCACCGGCTCGGAGAGCCTGCGCTCCTGGCGCCGCTGATAGAGATCCACCAGGGAGATCTTGAGAAAGTCCAAGGGTGTGCCGACGACGCCCGTCAGGGCTTTCACTCTCCAATTGGTGAAGTAGAACCACTCCATCAAGCTGGCCACCACGACCTCGCCGCCCGCGGCCTCCACCTGGCGGATGATGTTCTGGTTGCTGTAGGTATTGAAACGGATATAGATCTCGCCCACCAATCCGATGAGAGGGCGCGGCTCGGTGCGATCCACCCCGAGAGCCTCGAACCGCCTCGCGGTCCAACGCATCGCCTGAACGGTCTCCTTACCGCCACCCCTCTCGATTGCGGCCACGATGCGGTCCAGGCACCGCCGATAGGTCTCATCGGCGTGCCCCGGTTCGATCTCGTAGGGGCGGTGCTCGTGGAGCAGCTTCTGCAATAGGTCAACGGCCACGATGCCCTGCCAGAACAGGGCTCGTAGCTCGGCGGGTCGGTCGCCGAACCCCTGATAGGAGTTGGCGGCGGAAGGCGAGATCATTTCCACTTCGGCCAGCCCGTGGCGATCGAGAATCTCACGCTGGAGCACGTTGTATTGCCCGAAGCGGCAGGGCCCGGCCGTAGTAGGCACGAGCAGCACGGCCCGGGCGGGATCGAAACCGGGCTCTTCCGCGCGGCGGATGATGTCGCCGGTGGACGTGAAGCACGGCAGGCATTCGCGGCCCCCGCACAGATCCAGGCCGATGGCAAGGCTCCGGTCGTCGGGGGGTGGCAGGACCTCGGCCGGGATATCGTGCGCGCGCAGCGCCGCCCCGAGGACGTACGCATGGTCGCACATATACGGGATGTAGACGGTCTTGGGACGGTCGCTCCCGTTCATTCTCTTCGCGGAACTCCTCTGCCCATCCTCAGGCTCTCGAAGAACGCCTCGCAGCGAGTGACGATGCCCGCTTCAGCCACGTGGTCGTCGATCTCCAACTCCAGGAACGGCTTCTCGCCCATGATCTCGCGGAAGAAGTGGATGATGAACGAGTCGGGCCCACAGTTGAAATTGGTCAGGTAAACGGCGTTGAGGCGCGGGTCGTCGCGAATGACGGTCGCCGCCGCCAGGATGTCCCGACCGCAGCGCCAGAACATGTTTTCGTAACGAGCCGACACGGTGACCGCGTCCAGCGGCAGGTAGTCCATCGGAATGGGTAGTACGCCCAGCCTGCGCAGCTTGAAGGGCAAGTCCTGGCAAGCGCCCACGTCGCACGTGTTGTAAGGCCGACCTACTATCACCGCCGCCACCTGTTGGCCGTCGAGGCTGCCCAGGATCTCACGGCCCTCACGACGCACGGCGGCATAGAACTCCTGCTGCGCTGCCTCGGCCGCAGCAGCAGCCTTCGCAATGCGCCTGGAGGAGACTCCAAGCCGGCGGGCCAGGAGATTCAGTTCTTTCTTTCTGGCCTTCTCCCACAACATGTGCAACGGAAACTTCAGGGGGCGGTGTCCCCGCCCTTCGAGATCCAGATGGGCCGTGACCAGGTGTGCCGCAGCGGGAATGAAGGGGCAATAGGTGTTGTGAACCCCCCGGTCCACACCGGCGTTCTCACGATTGACGATGCTGGGCAGGAACACGAAGTCCGCCGGCTGGTCGAGCAGGTCGATAACGTGGCCATACATCAGCTTCGCCGGCAGACACATCTCCGCCGCCGCATGCTCCGCCGTGTCGCGGAAGATCTTGGGGTTTGTCGGCGCCGAGAGAACCAGCTCGATGTCGAGCGTCCGGAAGAAGGCGCGCCAGTAGGGGAACACGTCGTAAAACACCAGGCTTCGGGGGACGGCCAGGCGCAAGCGACCGTTACGCCGGCTATCCGGCGGCACATAATCACCCATCAGCAGCGCATTGCGCCTGGCGAAGAGGTCCGGTATCTGCTTCTTGCGCCGATCGCGCGCCCGTCCCGCCTCCTCGAACTTGTCGCAGCGCGCGCCATAGAAGACGGGCGGCTCCCCGCCGATGACCACCTTGCTGACCTCGCACAGGTTCGGACAGGCCTTGCACTCGAACACGGTCGCCCGATACCGCCTGGTGCTCAGATCGAATCCCTTGAACTTGGTCGCCGGCCCATCGCCCCTCGACTCCCCGGGTTCCCGGCCTTCCCTCCGCTTCCGCCGCTCCGCGAGCTCCTCCATGACCAGGATCGCGACACCGATGGCTCCGGTCACATCGTGGTGCGGCGGCACCGTGATTCGGCGTCCGGTCAGTGCTCGAAATGCGGCGACGACGCTCCGATTACCGGCCACGCCACCCTGGAAAAACACGTTCTTGCCCACCGGCCGCCCGCTCACCACGCGATTGAGGTAGTTCTGGGCAACGGAGTAGGCCAGCCCGGCCGTCAGGTCGTCCACCCGCGCGCCTTGTTGCTGGTGATGGATCAGGTCCGATTCCATGAATACCGTGCACCGTTGGCCGAGACAGGCGGGAGCGGTTGAGGAGAGAGCCACGCGGCTGAAGTCTCCCTTGATGTCGATCTTCAACCGCTCGGCCTGCTCCTCCAGAAATGAGCCGGTGCCGGCGGCACAAGCCTTGTTCAATGCAAAATCGACCACAGTCCCGCGATCGAGGCGCACGTACTTGCTGTCCTGTCCCCCGATCTCGAATACCGTGTCCACGGTCGGATCGATCGCGGTGGCCGCCCGTGCCTGAGCGACGATCTCGTTGCGCACTATGTCCGACCCAACGAAATCGCCGGTCAGGTAGCGTCCCGAGCCGGTCGTCCCCACGCCCTGGACTCTCACCCCGCCATCCGTCTCCTCACCGATCTCCCGCAGGGCGCGGCGCACCGCTTCCAGCGGCTCACCCGCCGTGGCCAGGTAGCGCCGGGCCACCACCCGCGCCTGCTCGTCTATTAGAACCACGTTTGTGCTGATCGAGCCGACGTCGATGCCCAGATAAACGGGGACGGGCGTCGGACGGCGGTCGGGTGGCACCGCTAACTCACTCTCCTCCTCTCGCGACTCGTACTTCGAGAGGGGAGACATGCTCTCTCGGCCGTTCTTGGCCGTGCGGGCGCGATCCGTCAGGGGACCGAAGCCGCGGAAACACGGCAGGTTGCCCTCGACTTCCTCATCCATGGTGATAAACGCGGTGCCCAGAGCGGACATCAGCGCGTGATTGCGAGGAACGATCAGCTGGCCGGGCTCGAGGTTCAGCACCGACTCGAAGGCATGCACCACCCCTCGGTTGTAGGCCACGCCTCCCTGAAAGAGAATGGGAGGGACGAATGCTTTGCCCTTACCGATGACACTCCTGAAATTGCGCGCCAACGCGAGGCACAAACCGGCCAGGATGTCAGGCAGCGGCGTGCCTTGTTGTTGCAGGTGGATCATATCGCACTTGGCGAACACGGTGCAGCGGCCGGCGACGCGAGCGGGATTACTCGACTGCAGAGCCACGGCCGCGAACTCGTCCTGAATCGAGATGCCCAGGCGGTCCGCTTGCTGATCCAGGAACGAGCCGGTGCCCGCCGCGCACACGCTGTTCATCGCAAAGTCCGCCAAGATCATCTTGCCGGCTCTGTCGTCCCACTCCAGCGAGAGGAACTTGCTATCTTGACCACCGATCTCGATGACGGTACGGGCTTCGGGGTAGAACTCGCCCACGGCACGGGTCTGGCTGACCAGTTCGTTGACGTGATGGCCACCGATGAGAGGAGCGATGGATTCGCCCCCGGAACCGGTCAGGCCGACTGCCCTGACCTGGGAGGGGTCGAAGTGCGGGAACAGATCCTCCACCGCTCGCAGTAACGTCTGCCGGGGTCGGCCGTTGGCCCGAAGGTAGCGATGGGCGATCAACCTCCGGGTCCGGTCCAGCACAACGACCTTGACCGTTGTCGAGCCTATGTCCACACCCAGGTAGATATCCATCGAGCACTTGCGCGAGGGCGCACCGAGGCGGTCGGAGATATCAGAGTGAAAGATGCGGTCCCTCGGTTGAGAGCGCGAGTGGCGCGCTGGACACCCCGAGTACCGCGCGCAACTTGAGTACATCGATCATCCAACCCGGGGATATGGCGCTCTTCGAGCCGAACGCACGATACCGCGCAATGGGATACGCAGCCAACACGAGGCCCCCAAATCCCGGCCGTGAGCCGCCTCGGGTGCGTCTGGCGCGCCGAGCGGGGCTCGGCATAGCCGGCGTGGCCACAGCGCTCACCGTGGCGTGCGGTGACGACACGACGGCCCCACCCCAACCCACGGTCGGCAGCCTGGTCGTTTCCGTTACGGGGCTGCCCGCGGGCACCGACGCGGACGTCACCGTGACGGGGCCGGGAGGGTTCACGCAGCAGCTCACGACGTCCGACACGCTGATTGGACTGGAGCCCGGCACCTACACGCTAAGCGCAGACTCCGTGCTCTCCCAACAACAGACCTACGCGGCAAGCCCCGACACGCAGGCGGTGAGCGTCACCGCCGGCAGCACCGCGGCCCAGGCCTCGGTGAGCTATGCACAGGTGACGGGAGACCTGGCGGTCACCGCGGCGGGGCTCCCCACCGGGGTGGACGCGGCACTCGTGGTTACGGGCCCGGCGGAGCTGAGCTGGGCCGTCACCGGAGCCGACACGCTGGTGGGCATTCCCGCGGGCACGTACACGGTGACGGCGACTGACACCGTGGTGGAGGGACACCGCTGGACGCCGGACTCCACGACAAGGACGGTGGTGGTCGTGGCTGCTGCCATGGCCGAGGTGGTGGTCACCTATATGCAGGCTACCGGCAGCCTGGTCGTTTCCGTTACGGGGCTGCCCGCGGGCACCGACGCGGACGTC
>JBHIEQ010000021.1:0-14313 GCA_046760725.1 Gemmatimonadales bacterium | reverse complement strand
AACAGCAGCGCGAAGCTGCTTTGCTGGGGAAGTAACCTCACAGGCCAACTCGGCATCGGGACCACGGTGGGGGAGCAGGGAAACCCGACGGCGGTGACGGGGGATTTTTCTTTCCTTTCCGTGGGAGCCGGCGACAATCACACTTGTGGCGTGACTCGGGGTCGCGTGGCCTATTGCTGGGGGCTCGAGGCCGAGGGTCGATTGGGTAACGGCGGCACCGACGCTCTCATGGTATGGAACGATCCGCAGTTAGTGGTGGGTGACCATGCGTTTGGCCAGATCACGGTGGGCGCCTCACACTCGTGTGCGATAACGCTGCTCTTCGAGGCTTACTGCTGGGGGCTCGGCGGCCGTGGGCAGCTGGGTACGGGTGCGCATGACAGCGAGGCCGAGCCGACTTTGGTGCTGGGTGGTCTCTCGTTCGAGCAGATTGACGGAGGAGCCGAGCACACGTGTGCAGTGACGACGGAAGGGGATGCTTATTGTTGGGGCTTGGGTGAATCAGGGCAGCTTGGCAACGGAGGAACCGCGGACGTCGCCGAGCCTACTGCTGTCAGCGGCGGGCTCAAGTTCCAGATGGTGAGCGCTGGCGGGGGGCACACGTGTGGTCTCACCACCACCGGGGATGTCTACTGTTGGGGTCGCAACACGGTAGGGCAGCTCGGGGACGGTACGGCCGACAACCGAAACGTCCCGACGCCGATCTTCTCCAACGCGAAGTTCCAGTGGGTGGAGGCGGGCGGCGGTCAGGACGATACTGCAACGTGCGCGATCACCACGACTAATCTCGTCATGTGCTGGGGATTCGGTCGTTTTGGCCAGGTGGGCGATGGCACTGGTCAGGATGTTTTGATCCCGACTCTGGTAGCTAACCAGCTGTCCGGAGGAACGCAGCGGCCGTAGGGCGCCATGCAGCCGCGGTTTCCTCTCCTTGCCTTGACAGGCCACGGCGAGCTATTATTATGATACCCCTATTAGCGCTCCGTCGAGCCGAGTGCTAATAGGTTAATTCGTTTTCCACCAATAACTTACAATCGCGGAGGCGTGACGATGGCGCCTGCAACCAAGAGCAAGTTGAAGGTCAAGATCCGGCCCCTCGGCGACCGCGTCGTGGTGCGGGCGCTCGAGGAGACCGAGCAGATGAGGGGCGGGCTGTACATCCCCGATACTGCCAAGGAGAAGCCCCAGCAGGGGGAGATCGTGGCCGTGGGGCCTGGGCGGTTCGAGGAAGGCGAGCGCGTTCCGATGGAGCTCAAGACCGGACAGCGGGTGCTGTACGGCAAGTACTCGGGTACGGAAGTCACTCTGGACGACGAGGAGTACTTGATCATCAAGGAATCCGACGTCCTCGCGGTCGTCGAATGAGTTGGAGGAGGAGATAAGCGATGGCGAATGCTAAGGAACTCCACTTCGAGGCCGACGCCCGGGCGGCGCTCAAGCGCGGAGTGGATCAACTGGCCGATGCGGTCAGGGTGACTCTCGGCCCCAAGGGCCGGAACGTTGTACTGGAGAAGAAGTTCGGCAGCCCGACCGTCACCAAAGACGGCGTGACGGTCGCGAAGGAGGTCGAGCTCACAGAAGCGGTCGAGAACATGGGCGCCCAGATGGTGAAGGAGGTCGCCACTAAGACGTCCGACGTGGCCGGTGACGGAACCACCACGGCGACGGTGCTCGCGCAGTCGATCTTCCGGGAGGGTCTCAAGAGTGTGACGGCGGGGATCGATCCGATGGCGATCAAGCGCGGCATCGACAAGGCCGTGGACGCCGTCGTCGCCGAGCTCAAGAAGCTGTCGGTGCCGACCGAGGGCAAGAAAGAAAACATCGCGCAGATCGGCGCGATCTCTGCCAACAACGACGCGGCCATCGGCAAGCTCATCTCGGACGCGATGGAGAAGGTGGGCAACGACGGGGTCATCACGGTGGAGGAGGCGAAGGGCCTCGAGACCACTCTCGAGACGGTTGACGGGATGCAGTTCGACCGGGGCTACCTATCGCCCTATTTCGTCACCGATCCCGAGAAGATGGAGGCCGTCCTGGAGGACGCCTACATCCTGATTCACGACAAGAAGATCAGCGCCATGAAGGATCTCTTGCCGATCCTCGAGAAGGTGGCGCAGTCCGGCAAGCCGCTGCTCTTGATCGCCGAGGATGTCGAAGGCGAGGCGCTCGCCACGCTCGTCGTGAACAAGCTGCGTGGTACGCTGAAGGTCTGTGCGGTGAAAGCTCCCGGATTCGGCGACCGCAGGAAGGCGATGCTGCAAGACATCGCGATTCTCACCGGCGCCCCGAGCGTGATCTCCGAGGAGCTCGGGTTCAAGCTGGAAAACGCCGTGCTGGGCGATCTGGGACGTGCCAAGCGCATCGTGATCGACAAGGACAACACGACGATCGTCGATGGTGCCGGCACTCAGGACAAGATCCAGGGCCGCATTCAGGAGATCAACGCGGCGATCGAGAAGAGCACGTCCGACTACGACCGCGAGAAGCTCGAGGAGCGTAAGGCCAAGCTCGCGGGCGGAGTCGCCGTCATCAACGTCGGTGCCGCGACCGAGACCGAGATGAAGGAGAAGAAGGCTCGCGTCGAAGACGCCCTGCACGCCACGCGGGCGGCCGTGGAAGAAGGCATCGTCCCCGGTGGCGGGGTCGCCCTGCTGCGCGTCCAGAAGTCGCTCGAGAAGGTGAAGGTCGCGAGCGACGACGAGAAGGTCGGCGTCGACATCGTGCGGCGCGCGCTCGAGGAGCCGATGCGGATCATCGCGTCCAACGCGGGTGCGGAGGGCTCCATCGTGGTCGAGAAAGTGCGTGCGGCGAAGGAGAAGAACTTCGGATACAACGCGCAGACCGACACGTACGAAGACCTGATGGAGGCCGGCGTTATCGACCCCACCAAGGTGACTCGCACGGCGCTCCAGAACGCCGCGTCGGTGGCCGGTCTCTTGCTCACGACCGAGTGTGTGGTCGTTGAGAAGAAGGAGGAAGAAAAGACGCCTCCGATGCCCGGCGGCGGTATGGGCGGGATGTACTAGTAGGACTGCAGCAACAGTAATAGAGTAGTAGTGGCGGACGCGCAGGGAGAGGCGGGCCATAGCGGCCCCTCGCCTCCTCCTGCGCGTCTGTGTGTCCGGGAGCACGGTGGCGACTCGCGCCGGCAATCAATACTTTCCGGCGTGACCCTGAGAAGCCATCACCTTCAAGCGGCCCGATGAGCGTGTCGGAGCAGGGGACGGGTGTCTCCGGGACCCAGCGCGCGGCTCTCTCACGCGAGCTCAGCGATTTCCTGATCGAGTTCTCGATCGCGCTCCACAAGCACTCGATGTATCCGGGAGGGCACCCTTCGCTGGCTCCTGCTGCGAGTCGAGTGATCGAGCGGCTGGTGCCCTTGCTGCAGGAGAAGGGGACCCTGTCGCTTGGGGTGGCGAGGAGCCAACTCGTGATCGAGGGAGTCGCGACCGACACCAAGAATCCGGTGCTGAGGGAGCTCGCGGCTCGGTTGCACCGCCACCATTTGGGAGCTGTCAGCTTCCGTCGCGGCGTGGGCGTTGCCGAGATAAGAAGCGTGCTGGAGCTGCTGGCCATAGAGGCCGACCGCACCGGCGAGCCTCTGGGGCTCGGACCCGCCGGGATATTGAGTCAGTGGGAGCACGTGCGACTGTATCCGGTGACATACGAGCGCCTTCAGCTAACGGAAGAGCAGGGCGCCGCGGAAGAAGAAGACGAGCAGAGCCGAGCCGTGCGCACCCGGAGCGCCCAGTTGTGGATCGGTCTGGCACGCGCGGCGCTGGCCGTCGAGGACGCGGACGAAGAGCCTTCGAGCACGGAGCCGCAGGTGGTAGCGCGTGCGATTGGGGAGCACCCCCGAGGTACGGCATACGACCAGGTAATCGTGGGGTACCTGCTCCAGATGGCCGACGAGCTCCGCTCCGGCGGCGGCGAGACGCTGGAGCTCAAGAAGCGCGTGTCCACGCTGGTGCACACGCTGGATGAGGGAACGCTCGAGCGGTTGCTCGACATGGGTGGGGACCGCGGACAGAGGCGCAAGTTCCTCCTCAGTGCGAGCGAGGGAATGGCGGTGGACGCTGTGCTCGACCTCGTGCGCGCCGCAGCAAATCCGGAGGATGGCCAGACCATCTCAAACTCGATGCTCAGGATGCTGCAGAAGCTGGCGCGTCACGCGGAGGCGGGCGGTGGTGTCCGGCGAATGGAGGCCGAGACGGCGGTGCGAGATCAACTCTCGGAGCTCATCAAGGGCTGGTCGCTCACCGACCCCAACCCGGATGCGTATGGCGAGGCGCTGCAACGCATGGCGGGTGCCGAGTCGCTGTTCGCCGTCTCGCCCGATGCCCGCTATCGTCCCGAGCCCCGCCGCCTGCTCGAGATGTCGCTGGAAGTGGACGAAACCGGAACGGCGATCGAGCGGGCGGTCGAGAGGGTGCTTGCGGAAGCGGGAGTGCGCGAGGTGCTCGACATGCTGGAGCGGACGGATGCCCCCGCGGTCAGACGGGCGGTGTGGGACAGGCTCGCAGAGCCGGAGATGATCGAGTCGATCGCGCGCGCGGAACCCCTTGACGCGGACCTGCTCGATCGGGTGATCTCCGAGGTCGGTGAGACGGCAATCGAGCCGCTGCTCAACGTGCTGGAGGAGTCAGAGTCCAGTCAGACGCGCCGCGTCCTGCTCGATCGGTTGGCCCGCATGGGACCCGCGGTGGGCCCGCTGGCCGCGGCACGCCTCGTTGACAGACCTTGGTTCGTGCAGCGCAACATGATCGCGCTCATGGGAGAGCTGCCCGAGCGGCCGCCGGATTTCGAGCTGGCGGACTACCTGGAGCACGAGGACGCGCGCGTCCGGCGAGAGGCCATTCGCATTCTGGTGTCCGATCCCATGCGGCGGGAGCGCGCGATCTGCGTGGCACTCGCCGACAAGGAAGAGCGCAATGTGAGATTGGGGCTTACCGCCGCGCTCGACGGGTGCCCGAAGGCGGCAGTCCCGCTGGTCATGTCGCGCACGCGAGCCCACACGCCTGACGACGTCAGGGCCCTAGCGGTCAGGGTCGTGGCGCAGTCCGGCGGACCACAGGCGCTGGATCTTCTCCTCTCGATCGCCGCGCCCCGCAAGCAGCTCATGCGGATCAAGCTGCCTGCCAAGTCACAAGCATATCTCGCGGCCCTCAGAGGCCTCCACGGCTTCGTCCAGGACGCCCGCGCCCGCGAGGCCCTGGCCCTGGCAGTGAGGTCCCGCGACCCCGAGATCGCGAAGGCTGCCGTGGGCGCGCAGGAGGCTAAGCGGTGAGCAACGCTATCCAGTTCCTCACGGCCTTCGCACAGGGTCTCTCGGCGATGTCACTGTACCCCGAGGGACACTCGTCCCGCGAGGGAGCGCTTGACACGGTGTACGAGAAGCTACTGGACCTGCTCGCCGAAGATACCACGCCCGTATTCTCGTTCCTGGGCGACGAGGTGGTTTACGGAACGCGCCCGCTCAGGGAGCTCAGAGATTGGGACTGGGGCGTGCGGCTGGCGGGAATCGGAGTGCAACGCCTGCAGTTCGACCGGACCACGACCAGGGAGGACCTGGAGCAGTTCCTCGACGAGCTGCTGGCTCGACTCACGTTGCGGGCGATTGACACCGCCGAAGCCAGACCTACGCGCAAGACCGGAATCCGCTTCGGAACACTGGGTATCAGGGGAGAGGAAGACGCGCTCGCGCAGGAAGTGAAAGAGGCGACCATCTCCTTCACGTTGAGCGAGGAGGCGGATACGGTCCGCTGGTTACACGAGGAGATATCGAGCGGCCAAGGACTCCCGCTGGTCGAGGCCGAATCGGTGGTGCGAGCCCTCTCGGTCGCCATGCACGGCGATCAGCAAGTGATGATGCCGCTCCTGAAGCTCAGGAATTTCGATGAGTACACGACGACGCATTGCCTCAACGTCTGCGTGCTGACGATGGCCCTCGCCGAATGGCTCGGCATGGGCGCGCGGGACGTCCGGGCGTTCGGGGTGGCCGGCCTGCTTCACGACCTTGGGAAAGTCCGAATCCCGCTCGAAGTGCTCAACAAGCGCGGCAAGCTCACCGACGACGAGCGCGACGTCATGAAGAACCACACGGTGGAGGGCGCCCGCATAATCATCTCGTCGGAGCCGGAACTCGACCTGGCGGCAGTCGTGGCGTACGAGCACCACATCATGATCAACAGAGGCGGGTACCCCTCTCTCAAGTTCCCGCGCGACTGTCATGACTCGAGCAAGCTGGTGCACGTATGCGACGTGTACGATGCGCTCAGGACCAACCGCCCCTATCGGGATGCCTGGCCGGCTGAAAAGGTGCTGGCATACATTGAGGAGCGTTCCGGGTCCGAGTTCGACGGCCATGTCGCGCACGCCTTCACCGGAATGATGCGCCAGTGGGAGCCCGCGGTGGCGCAGGTCAGCGAAGACGAGGAGGTACCTCTCTAAACGATCCTAGGCGAGCGGCCCCAACAAGAGTTGCGGACCGCAGCCCAGCACGCTCGCCGAAAGCGGCTCGTTCTGCCGCGCGGCGAGCAACTGACCCCGAAAGCCCTTTCTTGCGAGCGCTTCCCCCGTTACGCGGCAGGCGAGATGCCGCGTGTTGCACTGGTGGCTCAAGTGCGCCAGGATGACCGTGGTGAGGGCAGGGTGGCAGAGCTGCTCGAGTAGGCGGGCGGCGGCCCGGTTGGAAAGATGGCCTTCGGGTCCGGATATCCGGCGCCGTACCACCGCCGGGTAGGGTCCGCGCTCGAGCATGGCCTCGTCGTGATTCGCTTCGACGATGACGCAGGAGCAGTCGCTGAGCAACCGGCGAAGCGAAGAGGTCACCAACCCCACGTCATAGGCGATGCCCACGCATTCACCGTCCCCGGGACCCCTTACCGTGAGGGCCAGCGGCTCAGCCGCGTCGTGACTGGTGAGGCATGAGCGAATCATGAACGGCCCCACGGAGAAGGGCGCTCGGATTCCGAGGGCCCGAACCTCCACACCCTCTAGCTCGCCCGACATCGCGCGCAACGTGCCAGCGGAAGCCAGCACCGGGCACCGGGCGAACTCTGCCGCGTCCCGCGCGCCGCGCGTGTGATCACGGTGTTCGTGGGTGAGAACGACGGCCGTGATCCGCTCGAGATCGACGCCGGCCTGAAGCGCGCGGCGGCCGAGCGATCGCGGCCCGAAGCCCGCATCGACCAGCAGGGCGGACCCGCCCGCCTCAACGGCGATCGCGTTTCCGCGACTGCCGGAGCCCAAAACGGTCACCCTCACCGAGAGGGCGAGTACTCGTAGATGTCCGACAGCGCCGCCCGAACGGCGTCGGTCACCTCCACCTGGCGCCGCGGCATCGCGCGCTCCGCTATCTTGAGAAACCCTTCGAGCGACGCCCTGCCCCCATCTGCTCCCCAGGCGAAGGGCGGAACGTACTTGGGGGGTCTCGTCCATCCGAACACGTTGGCTCCCGTACTCACCACGGTCCCCGTGTCGAGCAGCGTGCCGATCGCGATTTTCGCGTGGTCACCGAACAGCGTCCCCAGGTTCATCCGGCCCGTCTCGATCCGCTCGCCCGCGACCGAGAGTCGCACCGGACCATACGTGTTCTTCAAGTTGGACGTCGTGGTTCCGGCGCCGATGTTGGCCCAGCGTCCCACGACCGAGTGTCCCACGAACCCGTCGTGCGCCTTGTTAGCGTAGCCCAGCAAGACCGTGTACGTCATCTCGCCGCGCACCTTGCACCGTGGGCCGAACGAAGAGCGGCTGATGTCACCTCCCAGGACCTCACAGCCCGGACCAACGTACACGGGGCCCTCGAGACGCGTCCCGCTCTTGACGTAGCAATGCTGTTCGATCACGACGGCGCCCTGGCGAACATCGAACACGACTCCAGGCTCCACCCTGGCGCCCAGGATCACCACATCGGCCGGGTCACCGATCACCAAGCTCCCGTCAGGCAGGGGATCGCCGAGCTCGCCGGTGAAGTCCATGGCGTCCGCTACGAGGAGATGCTCCAGCGCCGTTACCAGATCGTACGCGCCGTGCAGGGTCACCCCGTCGAGCGGTACTTCACCCCACTCGGGATGGTCCGTCTCCCAGCGGAATCCCTGAGGCACCCACCACCCAACCGTCTCGCCTTCGTTGACGAGTCTCGCGGGGTCGGGTGGCAGCTCGGGTCTCACACCCGCGGGGGCGAAGGTTGAGGAGCCGACCACGGCCGGGCCGTCCACGGGTCCTCGGGTCCGCACGGGCGGCACTCCGTCCTCCACAAAACGCTCGAGGTGCGAGGAGCCGAAGATCGCTCGCGCCTCACCATCGGCAATGGCTTCCCATCGCTCCCTGATGAGCCATGCACCGGCCCTCAGCTCCGCGACCGGCCGAGACTGAGAGAACGGGAACCAGTTCAGCGAAGACGGCGGATCGAGCAGGTAAAGATCAGTCACGTTCTACCTCGCCGAATCTCTTCAGGCAGCAGTTCCAGAAGCTCCTTGAGGTGCGCGGCCCGCTCGGTCGTCGTCACGAGGGTGATGCCGTTCGCTTGCACTACGACGACGTCGCGCAGTCCGTCAAGCACGAGGACTCCTTCATCGGACCAACCCACGCTATCGTAGGTGCCGTGAACGAACGTGTCGCCCACAGCCACGTTACCGCGTGCGTCGCTCGCCCTCACGCGCCGGAGCGCGCTCCACGTGCCCACGTCGTCCCATGGGAACCGCCCAGGCAGGACGGCTACGCGGTCGCTGCGCTCGAAGTGAGAAATGTCCACCGCGATCGGGGTCACGGATTCGAAGAAACGCTCGACCTGGTCGGCCTCGAGTAGGGATAAAGCCGGAGCGAGTTCGGGGGCGTGGGCTTCCGTTTCGGCCCTGAAACGTTTAGCCGTCCAAGCGAACAGCCCGCTGTTCCACAAGCCGCCCTCAGCGATCAACCGCTCGGCCGCTTCACAGTCGGGCTTCTCAACGAAGCGGGCCACCCGTCGGGCATCGCCGGTCAGCGGCTCGCCGGGCACTATGTAGCCGTAGCCTATCTCGGGCCGCGTGGGCTCCACGCCCACTGTCACGAGGAGGTCGTGTTCTCGAGCGACATCCAGCGCCCGGCCCGCCGTGGCCCGGAATGCCTCATCGTCGCCCACGTACCAGTCCGCATGTAGTGACAGCACCGTCGCTTCAGGGTCCCGCCGCCTCGCCACCTCGGTGGCCCAGGCGAGCGCAGGTGCCGTGGATGCAGCTCGCGGTTCCCCAAGCAGATTCTCAGATGGGAGGGACGGCAACAAGCTTCGTGCCTCATCGAGAAAGCGCCGACCGGTCACCACTAGGATGCGATCGGCAGGTATCAGGGCCTCGAGTCGCGCGACCGCCTGCTTGAGGAGCGGAGCCGCGCCCACGAGCGGGAGCAGCTGCTTCGGCCGGTCCTCGGTGGAAAGCGGCCAGAACCGTGTGCCGGAGCCCCCGGCCAGAACCGCGGCCCAACTAGCCATGCGCTCGCCCGTCTCCCGTCGAGCGGCGGTGGATCCGGTTTGCGGCAAATCCGCTCGAATGGCATACGCTGGGCATCAGGTCGGCCCGGGCGGGGTGGGACGGCGGGGTCAGTGCTACCGGCTTCAGAGCAACTGTGCGATGGCCGCGCGGTGACGTCGCAGCTCGTAGAGGAGACTTCCCACGTTGGTATTCGGCTTGAAGAAGATCGCGAGCAGAGCCTCGGGCGTTATCTCTGCTACGAGCACGAGCCCCTCGGAGTACTCTACGACGCTCGTGGCGAAGCCGCCGCGACCCGCGGCGCCCCCGAGCTTGTTGCACGAGGCGACGACCGACGGCACCAGTGCTGCCAGCCCCTCGGTGTCCAGGCCGTCGGCCGCATGGGCATCGATCGGCAGGCCGTCGAGACCCAGGATGATCACCGCATCCACTCCCCGGCGCGCAGCGAGAGCCCCGACGACGTCCCGAATGGTAGGCATGGCGCCAACCTAGAGGCGGCCCATAACGAAGTCAAGCGACTGCAACGGTTGACCGGCATTTTTTCGGTCACTAATCTTCCACCCGACCGATGCCGCGTATCTCTTTCTCCCGCTGTTGGTTGGGGGCGCTCTCCAGCATCTTGTGGCTGTCGCTCTCGGCGTGCGACGATTCGCTGGGCTTGCCGAATCCGGCTTTCGCCAATCGTGTGGATACGATCACGCTGTATGCGCTCAACGGTACGCCGATTCGACTGCCGAGCGCATACGATGTGGTGACCGCGTCCGACAGCCGAACGGAACGCGGCGACCCTTTTGACTTCGCATTCAACATCGACGAGAACGGTACGGCTCTCATCCTGCCACCCGGCGCAATGGGCGGCGCCTTTCCGAAGCTGGCCGGCGTGCTCCTCTCGGACGAGGAGTTCGAGTCGATCCGGAGCGCCCCGCTCGAGGAGTACGTCGCCGACAGCGCGATTGCGATAGCGGAATCTTCGGTCTTCGTCGTGCAGTCGCGTCCCGAGCGCACGCCGGACTGTCTGTTTCTCGGAGCTCTGCCGCGCTACGGAAAGTTCCGCGTGCTCGCGCTGAACCCGACCGAGCGTAGCGTCACTTTGGAGCTGCTGGTTGATATCAACTGCGGCTATCGGGGGTTGGAACCAGGATTCCCCGCGTCCTAGAGCGTGATCGACATTCGGCTGGTTCGTGAATCGCCCGGTGAGGTCCGGGCGGGTCTCGCCCGTCGCACCGAGGGCGCGGATGCTTCCGTGGATGACCTGTTGCGCCTCGACGAGCAACGGCGGTCGCTTCTTGCTCGGGTCGAGCGACTGAGAGCGGAGCGAAACCAGGCCTCCGAAGAGGTCGCGCGACTCAAGCAGCAGAGGGCGGACGCGCGGAACCTCATAGCACACCTCAAGGGCGTGAGCGAGTCGATCAAGGAAATCGATCGGGAGCTGAGAACGGTCGAGGACGCCCTGTCGGCCGGGCTGCTGCGAGTGCCGAATCTCCCGCGGCCCGAGATCCCTGACGGTGACGCGAGTGCGAATCGGGTGATCCGGACGTGGGGGGAACCGGGGGCGCTCCCGTTCGGTCCGAAGCCTCACTGGGAACTGGGAGAGCGGCTCGGTGTGATCGATCTGGAGCGTGGGGCGAAGATCGCGGGCTCGGGCTTCCCCATGTTCAAGGGCCCTGGCGCGCGGCTGGTTCGTGCCTTGATCAACTTCATGACCGACCTGCACGTGCAGGAGCACGGCTACGTAGAGATCGCGCCACCGCTCCTCGTGAACCCCGCTTCCGCCACCGGGACGGGTCAACTGCCGGATCTGCACGGCGACATGTACGTGACGGAAGACGGGTTCTATCTCATTCCCACAGCTGAGGTGCCGGTCACCAACGTGCATCGAGACGAAATACTCTCTGCGGACGAGCTGCCGCTGGCATACGTGGCGTACACGCCGTGCTTCCGGCGCGAGGCCGGAGCACACGGCAAGGATACCCGCGGGCTGATCAGGGTACATCAGTTCGACAAAGTGGAACTCGTCCGCTTCACCCGCCCGGATGAATCGCAGCAGGAGCTGGAGGTGCTGTTGGCGCATGCCGAGGAGGTGCTGCGGCGACTCGAGTTGCCGTACCGCGTCGTATTGCTCGCGGCGGGAGATCTAGGGTTCGCGAGCGCGAAGACGTACGATCTTGAAGTATGGGCTCCGGGAGTCGGTACATGGCTCGAAGTATCGAGCGCCAGCACGTTCACCGATTTTCAGGCACGTCGCGCCAATATTCGGTACCGCCCTCGAGGGGGCGGCAGGCCAGAATTGGTGCATACTCTGAACGCTTCGGGTGTAGCTCTGCCCAGGACGATCATCGCATTGTTGGAGAACAACCAGCAGGAGGACGGTTCGGTCCAGATGCCCGAGGCACTGGTCCCGTATCTTGGCACGGATTGCTTGGCACCGGTTGAGACGGGCTAGGCTGCGCGCGCGCGTTCGCCGCGCGGGACCACCGTTGGTCCTGGCGCTGGTGCTGGTGGTTGCGGCCATCGCCGTATGGCAGGCTCTCGAGATCGCCAACCACCTGAGACGGCAGGCCAGAGAGACTTCCCGCGTATATGGAAGGTTCATCGCGGCATTCAACGATCCCCGGCCCGATCTCGAAGCGGACGCCCTGCTAGCGCTGGCGACGGAGATACGCAACTCCGGACTTCCGCTCGTCGTCACGGACACCGCCGGACAGCCCACCATGGCCACCAACCTGCCGGGCGGAACTGGCCTGGACGATCCCCGGCTCCTCGAATACGTGCGAGAGATGGATCGCACCAATCCGCCGATCGTGATCCCGGATCTGGGTGAAGTCCATTTCGGCGCGCTACCGGTGGCCCGCAGGCTCGGGTGGCTCACGGCGCTACAGCTCGCGATGCTGCTGGCGGCGGTCGCGGTGGGCCTCTGGGCGTACCGCAGCGCCGCACACCGCCACCGCGAGCGCGTATGGGTGGCGATGGCGCGCGAGTCTGCGCACCAGATGGGGACACCCCTCATGAGCGCCGAGGCGTGGATCGACAGACTGGCGGAGGGCGCGATCGAGCCCCATGCGGCGCTGCCGAATCTGCGCGCAGACATAGAACGCCTGCAGCGCGTCGCCAAGCGGTTCGAGCGCATCGGCCGGCCGGCACGGCGCGACCGCGTGGGACTTGGCGCTCTCGCCGAGCGCATCGCGCGCTACTTCGAGCCCAGGCTTCCGCGGCATGCCCACCCCGTGAGCATCAGCGTCGAGGCTCCCTCGGGCGGACCGTCCATTCGTGCCGACCCCGTGCTGCTCGAGTGGGCACTGGAGGCAATGGTGCGCAACTCGGTGGACGCATTGAGTGGTCGCGGGGGGTCGATTCGCATCACCGTCGAGGAGTCGGCCGACTCCGCAACGATCAGGGTGGCAGACGACGGACCCGGTATCGCCCAGACGGTTCGCTCCGATCTGTTCGAACCCGGGGTCAGCACTAAGAAGGGAGGCTGGGGAATCGGGCTGGCCCTTGCGAGACGCATAGTGGAGGACGTGCACGGCGGTCGCCTCGACGTGGGCCCCAGTCCCAAGGGAGCGACCTTTGTGCTGGAGCTCCCGCTCACCGGCAGCGACGTGGAAGAGAACCATGATTGACCCGGTGCTCAACCCCGCTCAACGCGGTGCAGTCGAGTACCGCCAGGGACCGCTGCTAGTACTCGCCGGAGCGGGATCCGGCAAGACCAGAGTGCTCACGTCCCGCATCGCACACCTTGTCAAGGTCCACGGACTCCGGCCGGATCGGATCCTCGCGGTGACCTTCACCAACAAGGCAGCGGGTGAGATGAGGCACCGCGTCACCGCACTGCTTGGCAAGGAACCTGCGGGTCTGTGGATCGGCACTTTTCACTCCATCTCCGCCCGCATCTTGCGCCGCGAGGCGCATCTTCTCGGCTTTACGAGAGACTACACGATCTACGACGAGGACGATCGCCTCGCGGTCATCAGACGACTGCTCGAGAGACTGGGAAGGTCGTCGCGCGCCTACCCCCCGCGCCGGATTCAGTCGATCATCTCGGAGGCCAAGAACCGGCTGCTCACACCGGAGGAGCTGGGAGCACAGGCAGACGACCGCCTGACAAGCGCGGCGGCCGAGGTGTACCACCAGCTGCAGCCAACCCTCGCGGTGGCGAACGCAATGGACTTCGACGACCTGCTGCTGCACCCGCTCCGGTTGTTCCGCGAGCACCCGGATCGACTCGAGCACTACCGCGCCCGCTTCGACTCCGTTCTGGTGGACGAGTTCCAGGATACCAATCGCGCCCAGTATCTGCTCGTGCGGTATCTCGCCGAAAAGCATAGGGACCTCTGCGTGGTGGGCGACGACGACCAGTCCATCTACAGCTGGCGCGGAGCAGACATACGCAACATGCTCGACTTCCAGGAAGATTTCGCTGACGCTCGCGTGATCCGGCTGGAAGAAAACTACAGATCGACGCGTACGATCCTCACGGCCGCGAACGGGGTGATCGCGGAGAACGAACAGCGGCTCGGCAAGACGCTGTTCACCTCCCGCGATCACGGCGAGCGGGTGGCCGTGGTCGCGAGTGCGGACGAGCGAGACGAAGCCGAATGGGTGGCGCGCGAGCTTCGCAGCCTCCACGCGACCGACCAATACGGCTATGACCGTATGGCGGTACTGTATCGCACCAACGCGCAGTCCCGCACGTTCGAAGAAGCATTCAGGCGTGCTGCGATCCCCCATCGCGTGGTGGGGGCCGTGAGCTTCTACGAGCGGCGCGAGGTGAGAGACCTCCTGGCGTACCTGCGGCTGGTGGCGAATCCGGCTGACGACGAGGCGTTCATGCGCGCCGTGCAGGTGCCGA
>JBHIEQ010000020.1:0-15486 GCA_046760725.1 Gemmatimonadales bacterium | reverse complement strand
GAGCCGTTCGTGGAAGTCTATCGCCGCCGGCGCGGCACCGGGCTCGTGGTCTCACGCGAAACGATCTACTTCGGCTTCGTGCTCGATCGCGAGCGGCGTCCACTCCGCGGCGCTTTCCCGCCCGAGCTCGAGGGGCGAGCAAGGGACGCGCTGGCTCAGGCTCTACTGGAAGGTGAGACTCCGCATCCCTCGCAGAATGCCATCGCCCGAGCCGTACGGCAGCTCGACGAGTATTGGCGGCGCTCGGGCGGGCGCCTGGAGGCTGCGAGCCCCGAACGCATTCGGGACGAAATCCGCCGGCAACTAGACGGGGTGACAAGCTGGGAATCCTTTCTGGAGACGCGCATCAGGCTCGATCCCGCCCGACTCGTTCCGGCGGGGACGCGCGCCGAGCTGGATCGACTGCCGTCGTCGGCTGCTGTACTGGGTGATACGACCTCCCTGCGCTACGACCTCGAGAACGGGACGCCCGTTGTGCGGCTGGCCCTCAGGGAGAAGCAAGCAAGACGCCTGCGAGAGGCAGAGCTTCCGCGTACCGATCGCCCTCTCCGCTTCAGTGTCTATCGGGGCCGGCGGGAGGTGGCGCGAGCCGCCTCCCTGGGGGAACTGATGGCCGCGCTACAAGCATTGGACGAGCGGCGTGCGCGGAGGAGGCAATCGCGGAGGCGCCGCGCTACCTGAACAGCGAAAGCGCCCCGAGCCAGGCCGCCGCAAACGCTCCCTCGAGATCCCGCTCATCCGCCCTTGCCTGCAACTGGAGCCCCATGCCGTGAATCACGGCTCCCAAAAGCCACCCGACCTCGGCTGCAGGGATGGTCGGCTTGAGCCCCGAGCGCGCGAACAGCCGCTCGGTACCACTTCCCAGCTCGCCGGCCAAAGCGGCGAGCGCCTCCTTGACCATCTGGTCAGGAAGTGGTCCCTCCGGCCCGAAGAGAGAAATCCATGCCCGCACCGTTCCATCAGCTGACTCCGCGGCCAAAACGTCCCAGGCCTCCGTGATGGCCTGCTTGGCCGGTCCTCCGGAGAGCACCTCGCGCCAGGCACCGCAGCGGTCCGCGACCAGCCCCCGCGCCGCCTCCATGAGGAGACCCTGCTTGGTCTTGAAGTGGTAGTGGACTAAGCCCTTCGCGCAGCCGGCCCGCCGAGCCACGCCGTCCACGGTGACCTTGTGCGCACCGTGCTGCATTAGCGCTGCCTGCGCTGCTTTGAGGATCGCGTCCTTGGAAATCTCTGTTCGGGAGGGCATTGGGTCTCCTGACTGTCTAGTCAGCCATATGCTGGAGTGGTTGATGGTCCCGGTTCTTGGCCGTCGGGTCAGAAAGTACAACGAGGAGGCTTTCTTGTCGAGCGTGGTCGGTGCTATGTGAAACTTCGGGCGGCGATGTGGCGTACGTGATGAAGGTATGTTGCAGTTGATCTCACCTCTCGCTATGGCGGTTTTGGACGGCGTCGGCGAAGGAGTGGTGGTGTTCGACGCCCATGGGCGAGCGGAGTACGCGAACCCGGCTGCCAGGGAGGCCCTCGGGATACGGTCCGGCGAGCTGTCGGCTGCCGAGAGGCTGCTACCGGGGCTGGGACGGCGCGAGGTGCGCGTCAAGCCGCTGTGGGTTGATGGGGAGAAGATGGGTGAGGCCGTCTTCTTTTCGGTCGAGGCTATGCGGGGCACAGGCAACCTGGCGCAGCTCGAGCGCGAGGCCATACGTGCCATGCTCGAGGATACCGGCTGGCGTCTCACCGAGAGCGCTCGACGTCTCGGGATCTCCCGTACGACTCTGTGGCGGCGCTTGAACGCATACGGTCTCAGGCGCGAACGCCGCGACTGAGATGATCCCTGTCGTCGCAGTTGCCCTGGCCGCAGCGGCGCTGATCCAGACGGCCGATACCACGACGTTCCGGGACGATGCCACCGCCGATCTCTTCTTCCGCGCGCGGGTTCGCCACATCAGGGGGGACTCGCTCGTCCGCAACTACTCGGCGAAGGTGCGCACCCGCTGGGATGCCGCCGCGGGGAGGAGCAGGTTCACGCGGCAGACCACTCTTCTGGCACACGAGACCGCCGCCAACATCGCGTGGCGGCGACCGAACGACCTGATGGTCGAGGTGCTGGGAGCCCGCACCAGGGTGCCGCTGGTAAGGCTGTTATCGGGCTTCGGCGGCACGGCCCAGGAGGAGGTGGAGCAGGATCTGCGGCACGATCTTCTGGCCGATCGGCCGTGGTTCATTCCCAGAGCGTTGGGTGACAGCATCAGGCTGATGGGAATCCCCGAACGCGCGGCGCTCCACCCGCTGGCCGACGGAGCGACGGAGTTCTATCGCTACGCCATTCTGGACTCGGTGCAGTTCCCGGACGGGCGGTACGTGCGGTCAAGATGGGGGTGATTCCCAAGGAACACGGACCCTCCCTGATCGCAGGCGACATGTGGATCGACGCCGAGACGGCGGACGTCGTCCGCATGCAGGTGGTCTTCGTGGGCGACTTCCTGTGGGAGCAGCCCGATGGGGACGCTCCGGAAGACAGCGCTCAGGCTCTCCGCGACAGCCGCCAGGCGAGCCGTTTTCTCACTGTCGAGGCGGAGATCGAGTACTCGCTCATCGATCGTCGCCACTGGATGCCCTTGCGACAAGTTCTGGCGATAACGGCGGAGCTGCCATGGTTCTTGAACGTCGCGATCCCCGTGAGAGCGGTGACCGAGTTCAGCGACTACCGGGTGAACGATGCTCCGCCGTTCGAGTTCGTGATACCGCCTGAGCGCGATGAGACGTTGCGGCGTGACAGGACGCGGCGGCGCCTGAGGATCAGGGTCGGCGGCGACTCGGGCGTCGCGGTGGAGGACAGCGACGCAGAGCGGGCGCGCCGGGGCTACGAGCACGCGGGGGCGTGGCGGGAGGGATGGTGGGAGGTGCGGGTCCCTCCCGCGGAGTCTCTTGGGGCGTACGCCTGGGAGTCGGAGCTCGCGCTCACGCTCGACGCGGCCGAAGAGCGCCGTCTGAGGGATACCTTCGCCGAGCTCAGCAAGCTCGAGGAGAGGGTCCCGCCCGAGTGGGTGGGTAGGCGTCGTGTGCAGCTGGCGTTCGGTGGTGTTGCGGACGCGGTGCGATTCAACCGGGTGCAGGGACCGGCTGTGGGTCTCGGGTACAGACTGGACACTCCGTGGGACTTCACCTCGCTCCTCGTGGGCGGACAATTCGGGGTGGGCGATCTTCGGCCCGTGGGATCGATCACCATTCGCAGAGACGGTCCCCGAGGTCGCTTCGACCTGACGGCTCGTCGCGCCGTGCGAGAGGTAGAGCCGTGGACCAGCGGCCTGGGTTTCGGGAACTCGCTGAATGCGCTGTTCACGGGGCACGACGACGCGGACTATTACCTCACGTTGGGTGCGGGCTTCACGTACACGTGGTATAGCGGCCCGCTCGAGAACGTGCGTCTCAGCGGCTCTCTCGAGCGGCACCGGAGCATGGCGCTCGCCCCGCGCACCCTCTGGATGTTTCCACCGAATCCCGCGGTGCTGGACGGCACGTTCGTGAGAGGCTCTGTGTTCAGAAAGGCTCGCCTTGGACCGCTGGAAGCCGGTGTCGGCGCCGACGTTCTCAGTGGTTCACTCGCCACCGCCGCTAGGGGCTGGGCCTCGCTCTCGATGGCCTTCGGTGTCCTGGGCCGCACGGGCAGGATCACCGTGAGAGGGGGCGCGGTGCGAGGGGATAGCCTGCCCCAGCTCACGCCTCGGCTCGGCGGACCGCAGTCGGTGCGGGGCTACCGGTACGGCGTGCGCGCGGCTCGTGAGTTTTGGGCGGTGCAGCTGGACGCCGCCTTGCGACGCGAGGCCGTGCTCACGCCGGTCGCGTTCTTCGACATCGGCGACACGTTCCACGGCGACCCCCTGGTGTCGGTGGGAGCGGGACTCTCTCTGCTCAACGGCCTGGTCCGGTTGGATTTCTCCAAAGGGCTTCGACCCGCAGAGGAAGTGCGTTTCGATCTTCACTTTCGAGCGCCCCGGTAGGTCTCTACGTTAATAGTCCGATGCATGAGCGTACGTCGGCCTGTGTCGACCGGACGGTCGTGGCGCTCGCGTTCCTCTTCTACTTGAGCGCGTGCGGCTCCGGCGCGGAGCCTGTGGGAGAGGAGCCGGGGATCGAGCTGGAGAGGGAGCTTCGGGAGGCCGCCCGAGAGGATTCGATCTCCGTTCCGTCGTATCCTGAGGCCAGGGCGGGGCGGCTCGTGATGGTGAGCGATGGCAGCCTCGCCGTCGAGGGGTCGTGGAAGCCGACTGCGGGTCTGTGCGACGAGCCAAGATCGTTGCAGCTCATTGCTCAGTCGGAAAATTTCGGAGTGATCATCGTGGTGGAGCTTCCGGACACGGGTGCGGTCGCTGGGAACTACGCGATGGTGTCCGTCGAGGAAGACTCGGTCCCCGGGATCAACGCGCGGCTCGGAATTCAGGTGCTCGCGGACGGCGGAGCGTTTGCCTATCAGGTGACCGAGGGCGAGCTCGTGATCGAGCGGCTCGACGATCGCGTGACAGGTCGGCTGGCGGGGATGGCGCTCGAGGTGGCATTAGGGGCCAAGGTCGGGTTGGCCGGCGTGTTCGACGACATTCCGGTGACCCTGCTCCCCGACGACCAATGTCGCAGCACGCTCACGGGGAACTGATTTGTTGCGTTCGCTCCGGTCGAGCTAGATTGACAATCGTGTCGCAGCAAGATCTGACCTACTTCCGTAAGGGCTTCGGGCTCAAGCGCGAGATCGCGGGGTCGCTGGCGCAGGACTACCACAGCCGGCTCGTGGACCGGGTGCGGGAGGCGGGCGGTACTCTCGCGGTCGCCGATGTCACGATTCGTCTCGCGAAGGAGTTCGGTTTCTGCTACGGTGTGGACCGGGCCGTGGAATACGCTTATGAGTCGCGCACCAAGTTTCCCGACAAGCGCATTTTCCTGGTCGGCGAGATCATACACAACCCGCACGTCAACAGGCGGCTCGAGGAGATGGGGATCGCGATCCTGCGACCCGGAGAGGACGGTTTTTTCGACTTTTCCGGTATTCTACCCCGGGACGTGGTTCTCATCCCGGCGTTCGGCGTTCGCGTCGCCGATTTCCGGCTCCTGAGGGATGTGGGTTGCATTCTGGTAGATACCACTTGTGGTTCGGTGCTGAACGTGTGGAAGCGCGTCCAGCAATACGCGCGCGAGGGTTTTACGGCTGTCGTGCACGGGAAGCACTTTCACGAAGAGACCAAGGCGACCGTCAGCCAGGTGACCGCATTCGAGGGCGGCCGCTACCTGATCGTGCGTAACATGGAGGAGACTGACCTCATCTGCCGGTTCATCGTGAACGGCGATAACATCGATCAGATGGAGGCGACCTTCCGGCACAAGGTATCGGAGGGATTCGACTTCGAGCGGGATCTCGCGCGCGTCGGTGTCGCCAACCAGACGACGATGCTATCGTCGGAATCGCTGGCCATCGCGCGGCGGATAGGTGATGCAATGGCACAGCGGTACGGAGCGGAGCAGCTCGAGAGCCACTTCCGCAACTTCGATACGATCTGTTCGGCTACTCAAGAGCGGCAGGACGCGATTCTCGAGCTGATCGAGGAGCCGCTCGACGCGATGGTGGTGATCGGCGGTTACAATTCGAGCAACACCAATCACCTCGCCAAGATCTGCTCCTCCAAGGTGGCGACCTACCACATCGCTGATTCCGAGTGCGTCGATCCCGTCACGGGCGCGATTCGCTACAAGCCGGTGGACGGCGACACGGAGATAGAGCAGGAGAGTTGGCTGATGGGGCCGGTCACGATCGGGATCACGGCCGGCGCGTCCACACCGAACAACAAGATCGGAGAGGCGATCGAGCGCATCCTGGCATCCCGCGGCCTCTCTGTCCCCTGGTGAGAAACGTATCGCCTCATCAGTATCTCAGTAGATTCGCCCCCCACGTGAATCCCGATCCGAAGGCTGCGAGACACACGAGATCCCCGCGGCCGATCAGCCCTTCTCCCACGGCCTCGTGGAAGGCGATCGGAATGCTGGCGGCCGTCGTGTTTCCGTAACGCTGAATGTTGCTGTAAACCTTCTCGGGCGGGAATTCGAGCCGCTTCTGCACCGCTTCCGTGATCCGCAGGTTGGCCTGGTGCGGAATCACCATGGCGAGATCATCGGGTGAGAACCCTTGACTGTCCAGCGCTTCCTTGATCACTGCCGGGAACTTGGAAACGGCGTGCTTAAACACCTCGCGCCCGTTCATATAGGGGTCCGTGGAGCCCTCGTCGATCATCTCTCTCGCGATCCACGGCTTGTTCGCGGCACCAGGCTTGCGCACACACAGCTCCTCGGCGTAACGACCGTCAGCGTGCAAGTGATGCCAGATGATATGACTGTTGCTCTCGCCGTCGGTCACCTCGAGGCAAAAGACGCCCGCCCCATCGCCGAATAGCACGGCCGTGTCGCGGCCACGTGTTTCCATTACCAGGCCCGCCGAGTGGCGTTCCGCTCCCACCAGCAGAACGCGATCGAACAGGCCCATGCGAATGTGCGCGTCGGCCACCGACAAACCGTAAACGAAACCCGTGCATTGGTTGCGGATGTCCATGGCGCCGACGTCACGCAACCCCAGCTCTCTCTCGAGCAGGACGCCGTTACCCGGGAAGTACATGTCGGGTGAGAGGGTCGCGAAGATGATGAACTGTACGTCCTCGGGATTCCAACCGGCCTCCTCCAGCGCCCGGCCGGTGGCCTGTACCGCGAGATCCGTGCAGGTCTCGTCGTCCCGGGCGAAGTGCCGTTCCCGGATCCCGGTGCGCTCGAGGATCCACTCGTCAGAGGTGTCCATCATCTGTTCGAGGTCGTGGTTCGTCACTACGCGCTGGGGCACGTAGTGGCCCACACCTGCGATTCGTGTCAGACGCATGGGAGCTGCTCGCATGGAGGTTTCAGCTAAGGTGATATCGGGGAGAATTGGTCGCAACACGGCACTACGGATTCTCAACGGAGCTTCAAAGGGGCTTCATGGTCAGCCCCAGCTCTTGGGGTCGGGGGCGCTGCCGCGCAGCTGCTTGAGGAATGCGTAAGGAGAGCGACCGGTGCCTTGCGTCGCCTCGCGAGATGCGGCGGGACGGACCGACCGGCGCAGCCTGAGCGGCCGCACCTCCTCTGCGATGATGTTGACCGTGCCGTCGTCGCGGGCGAGCGTTCCGCATATCCACAGGAACGATTCGCCGCGAATGGTCATGCGGTCACGGTCGTAGATCTCAGGACGCACGATGATGTTCATCATGCCGGCTTCATCTTCCAGCAGGATGAAGACGTAGCCGCGGGCGGTTTCCGGACGCTGTCGCGCGACCACCAGGCCTGCCACCTCGAGCCGGACGCCGTGCCCGAGCGCCTCGAGTCGGTCACTGCGCACCAGGCCCCGCGGCAAAGCATCTCCCAAAAGCGACAGTGGATGGCCACTCGCGGCGAATCCCAACACCTCGTACTCCGCAAGCATCCGCTCATCCAATGCGACGTCCCCGAACCTCAAGGTCTCGTGGGGATGGCTCAGCGGGAGCTCGAGTTGGCGGCGCTTGCGAGAGGAACCCCGAGGCTCCGTCTTGGGCGGGAGCCAGAGGCCCGTTTGCCACAGTAACTCTCGGCGAGTCAAGCCGAACTTGTCACAGCCGCCCACCCACACGAGGTTCTCGATTGCGTCACGCGATAGCCTCGGAGGGGCGCGACGAACGAGATCGCTCAGGCTACGGTACGGCCCGTGACACTCTCGTTCGGCGACGACCTCTTCCGCGATGTCCCAACCCCAGTCGCGGATGAAGCCCAATCCGATACGGATGGCTTGGTCTTCGACGGTGCAATAGACATCGCTGTCGTTGATGTCGGGCAGGCGCACCTCGACACCATGCCGGGCGGCGTCGCGACCGAGCGCGTCCAGCGAGTAAAACCCCATCGGCTGATTGTTGAACAGCGCCGTGTAGTACTCGACCGGGTAGTAGTGCCTGAGCCACGCTGATTGGTAGGCGAGAAGGCCGAAGGCGGCGGCGTGAGACTTGGGGAAGCCGAATTCAGAGAAGGCGACCACCTGCTCGAATACCCGTTTCGCCGTCGCGGCAGGTACGCCGCGCGAGCGGGCGCCGTTTCGAAAGTCCTCCCAGAAACCCTCCATCAGCTCACGCGAACGCCTGCGGCTCATTGCCCGGCGGAGTGCTTCGGCCTGGCCGGCGGTGAAGCCGGCGAGCGCCTGGCACACCTGGAGCACCTGGTCCTGATAGATGATAACGCCGAGTGTCTCTTCCAGGGCTTCTTGCAGCAGAGGGTGGTCGAACTGCTGCCGGTAGGGAAGACCTCGTTCGAGAGCGGTGCGCTGTTCCTCTCGCCGCCGCACATAGGGATTGACCGCGCCGCCGACGATGGGGCCCGGGCGCACGATGGCTACCTCAACGGCGAGATCCTCGAGATTGCGGGGCCGGGTGCGGCGGATCATCTGTATCTGCGCGCGGCTCTCGATCTGAAACAGTCCGACCGTGTCGCCCGCGCAGATCTGATCGTACACCACCTCGTCCTCGAAATCGATGCGAGAGAGATCCGGAGGAGTGCCCTCTCTTCTCGCCACCAGCTCCACGCACTCCTCGACCAGGGAGAGCATGCCCAGAGCGAGGAAGTCGATCTTGATGAACCGCGCATCGTCACAGGAGTCCTTGTCCCACTGACACACGACGCGGTCCGGCATCGCCGAGCGCTCCAGCGGAACGATCTCGATGAGAGGCCGGCTGGAGATGATCATGCCTCCCACATGTTGCGAGACATGCCGCGGGAGACCCGAGATCTCCTCAGCCAGGTCGCACAGCTCGCGCCAGAGCGGGGCGTTGGCGCGTCCGGCGAATCCCGGCAGCTTCGACAGCTCCTCGCGCAAAGCGGTCGCCGACCCGTGTCCCGCGAGTTTGGCCACCTGCTCGAGTTCTCCCATGGGGAGATCTAGTGCCTTGCCCAACTCGCGCACGGCCGAGCGGAGCCGATATGTGGGGAATGCGCACACCAGGCCCACGTGCTCGTCGCCGTAGCGCTTATAGACGCGCCGGATCAGCTCCTCTCGGATCTCTCTCGGGAAGTCGAGATCGATGTCGGGCACCGACGCTAGTGTCTCATTGAGAAATCGCCCCAAAAAGAGCCGGTTGGCGACCGGGTCGATATGGGACAGGCCGAGGAAATAGCAGATGATGGAGGAGACGGAAGATCCCCGCCCGCGTCCCGGCAAGAGGTTTCCCCTGGCACGCCTTGTTCCGGTCCTGATCTCCGCCGCGACTTCTCGCGCCAACTCAAAGAGATCGTGATAGACGAGAAAGAAACCACAGAGTCCGTGATGCTCGACTAGACGACGCTCCTCTTCCAGCCGCCGTTCCGCCTCCGCACGATGAGAAGATCCCGGAGGGTAGAACTCCTCCAGCTTCGTCCGACAGAGCTCCGCCAGCGCCCGAGGCGCCGAACAGCGGTCCGATCCCCGGAAATCGGGAAAGCTGTAGCCCAAGTCTTTCGTGAGATCGAACGCCGCACACCGTTCGGCGATGACCGTCGTGTTGGCCACGGCGTCGGGCCGATCACGGAACGAGACCGCAACCTCGTCCGGATGTTTGAGGTAGAACTCACTGTTGGGCCGCCGCACCTCATGCGAGCCGTCGAGAGTGGTACGGTGCCGGATGGCGACGAGTGCGTCGTGTAGCCGATGTCCCTCCCGCCGCGGATAGTGCACGTCTCCGGTCGCGGCCACGGATAGGCCGATACTGTCCGCGATATCGGTGAGCGCACGTGTGAGATCTCGGTCGCCACGGACGGCGTTGCGCTGCAGCTCTACGAAGAAACCGGTGGTGCCGAAGACACTGCGGCAACGCTCGGCGAACCGCCGGGCGGCCACCTGCCCCTCGCGCGCGAGGACCGTGGGCAAGAGCCCGTTGCGACATCCCGACAGCACGATCAGCCCCTCGTGCCGCGCCTCGAGCGAAGCGAAGTCGAGGCGCGGGTCCCGCCGGTCCTGGCGCTCGAGATGCGCCTCGGTGATGAGGCGGCACAGGTTGGCGTAGCCCTGCGGATTCTCGACGAGCAGAGTGATATGCGAGCCGTCGAGTAACGTCACCTCTGTACCAGTGATGGGCTGAATGCCCAGCTGCTTGGCCGCCTGCGCGAAGGCCATGGAGCCGTACAGACCGTTGTGATCGGTGAGCGCGAGAGCGGGATACTCCAACGCCGCCGCTCGGCGCACGAGCTGCTCGGGGAGCGCGGTGCCGTCCAGGAACGAGAAAGCGGAGTGGCAGTGGAGTTCGACGTACGTGGGCATGACGGCATAACGGCACGACGGCAGCCGCCGTCGTATCTACGGTTGCTGTAGAAACCACTCTCCCAAAATCAGGTCTTCATAGACGATCACGTGCCCTCCTCCCTCCAGTACCACGTCGTAGTACCGCCGGCTGATCGGCTCGCGCCACCATTCGTCGTCGATACGCCAGATCTCGATGATGTCATCGACTCGCCTGCGGCCGGCAACGGACGGCATGACGGCACGACGGGACGACGGCAGAGCATCGTTGTCTGCAATCGCCTTGGGTCGTCCCCGATCGTCCGGCTCGACCTGCACCCGAACCGGTCGATTCAGTACTCGAAGTCGATCAGTGCGTAACGCCGTTCCGGTATGCGCGACCATGGTTGCACCTCGATGACGTGATGTAGCATGCGCCGCTTGAGGCGAAGGGTGATCTCCCGTGCCGCGGCGCGGAGCGCACGGCGACGGCCGGCTCGTGCAGCGCTGCTTGCATCGCGGGCGAAGAGCTGGAGCTCCTCGGTGCCCCGTGCAAAGTCGGTGAACTCCACCGTGAGCCGCTCTACGGCACCGGTGGGAGGAGAACTCTCCAGCCGGGTACCGAGTGGTGCAGCGATGTGATCTCGATCGGCCGTGGGATCTTTGAGCATCACCTCGACCATCCATGACGCTCCCTGCTCGAGACCCGCCCGCATTCTCACGATGCGGACGCGCCATCCCGTACGGCGCGGGTGGTTGAGCGCGCGCTCGATCAGCTTCCCGAGTGAGTGGAGGAGCATGCCGCGGTCGGCTACCGGGGCGGGAAAATCCAGCGCTGCAACGATCGGCTCGGGACGCTGCCGTCCCTCGACAGGGTCCAGAACGGTCCCCCGCGCGAGCCGCCAGGCAAGACGACCCTCGCGTCCGAACTGCGACACCAGTGCCGTCTCGGGCAACCGCGCCAGCTCACCCAGCGTCTTGATGCCGAGCTGCCACAGCCGGTGGTGTGTGTAGGGACTGATGGGGAGGACCGCCACGGGTTGAGTGGCAAGGAACCGCACCCGCTCCCCGTCTCGCACGATGAGGGGAGCACCCGGCTTGGCACGACTAGCGGCGACCCAGGAGACAAACTTGCCTCGTCCCCCCCCCCGCCGTACAACGGTAGCCCCCCCGCCCCCACGCCCCCCCCCCCCCGCACCACGGCCCTCTGCCGTCATGCCGTTCCTGCCGTCGTGCCGTTGTACCGCTTCTCTTATCACCTCTAGTTGTCGCTCAGGCAATCCGACGAGTTTTTCCAAACCGTCAACCCCCACATACACTCTCCCCAGCTCCGCCGGCTCGATAACCGGACTCACGTTCTCCAACGCCAGCAGCAAACGCGTGAACCGCTCGTCATAGTACACGGGATCCGGCTCCAGCATGGCGAGCGACGGGCAGAGACCGATCGCCTGGCTCACGGTCATGCCCACCCGCACACCGACCCGCCGCGCAACGGGGGAAGCCAACCACACACGGCTACCATCTTCCGGAGAGAGAATGACGGCAGGCTTCCCGGCCATCCCGGCACGACGCCGTTCCTCACAGCGCAAGGGGAAGAGAGGGATCCAGAGACACACCGCCGTCTCGCTGACGAGTGTGGGGCGATGGGGGGTGCTGGGGCGCGATGCCACCCCTCTCCTCTCCGCCCCCATGAGGCGCTGTGGGGCGCTGGGGGGCCGTGGGGGGCGAGGATCCGTGTGGGCGCTACCCATGATGTCGCGATTCTGACGCAATGCTGTCATCTGTTTGCAGAAGCTCCAGTTGCGCCACCTCCCGTTCCACCCGATGCGGCGGCTCCTTGGCTTCACTTCCCGCGCAATCGGTGATCCCGTAACGCTCCGCGATTTTCTTGAAGCGCCGTTTCAACGCCCTGATGTAGCTCTGAGGTGCGTGCTGAGCGCGCTCGTACCGGGCTCGATATCGCGCGGCGAGATCGGGAAAGTGCCGCTCGATCAATGGCAGGAAACGATTGCGCACGTCCGGATAGAGTCGGAGCGGGACGGGACGGATGAAGTGCGCGCCCGCTTCGGCCGCCGCCTTCACGACGGCTTCGACCTGCGGCACCGAATCGGTGATGCCCGGCAGCACCGGTGCCACGATGAGACCTGCGCGAATCCCCGACGCGCTGAGCTTCTCGAGCGCGCGCAGCCTAGCGTGCGGCATGGGCGAGCGAGCCTCGAACAGGTTGATGAATCTCACGTCCACCGTGGTGAGCGAGATGTAAACCGAGAGCTCGTCCTTGCCGGCAACGGCGACGAGGAGATCGATGTCGCGGCAAACCAGTGGACTCTTGGTGATGATTCCGACCAGAAGCCCGCGCTCGAGTCGTAGGCGCTCGAGGATCGCCCGCGTCACCCGGTAGCGGCGCTCGGCGGGCTGATAGGGATCGGTTCCGGTTCCGATCAGGAGTGTCTGCGGTCCTTGCTGTAGTGCTCGTTTCCTGACCCGTGCCAGGCCCCGATCCAGGGCTGCGAGCACCGAGTTCCGCGACTTGACGAAGATGCGGTGTTCGAACGGCTCGAGGCCGGCCGGTGCGTTGAGATCGTTGAACTCCGCGCTCGTCAGCCTTCCCGCGTCATTGGCCCGCTCGACTACGTAGCGGTGCGCGTACCGTGCATAGCAGTAGCTGCACCCGAACTCGCATCCGACGTAGGGATTGACGGACCAGAACCCCATCTTGGTCGATTCGGGGGAGTTGACGATCGAGCGGACGGAGAGCTCCACGAACTTGGTGCCGCGGAGACGCTGGTCGAGTACCGGCAACTGCCGGTAGGGCAGGGGGGAATAAGTCGGGGCGTTTCCCGCTTCCCGTTTCCCGTTTCCCACCGTCACCCGCACTGCCCCCACCCACACGCAGGACAGAAGACGCAGCCCGAAGCCCGCACCAGGGGATTCGCACAGTCGGGACAGTCAGAGCGGTTTCCGGAGCCGACCGGATAAGGCCAGCTCGGCACGGTCGTGGAGACGACACGGGTGGACTCCCGAACGATATTCGGGTTTTGTTCGGCCATAGTACCGAACATAGCCCGAATACATGCGTTTTGCAACCCCCGGGATGCTGGCTAGAGAGCTTTGGTGTACCTGTGCGAACGCACTAGTGTTATGTCAAGATCTCCCAGGCGCAGTTCGCCGAGCGGATCGGGTCGAGCCAGTCCAGGGTTGCGAAGATGGAGAGAGCCGATCCCTCCGTGAGTCTAGATCTCATGGTCAGATCGGCGCTCTCAACAGGCATCACCAGGAAGGACCTGGCAAAGGTCTTAGGGTAGGCCGGTGCCGCTGCAAAACCGCTACGCTATCGCGTCACGCGTCTGCGCACCCTCGATGTCGAGCATCTTCACGCTGCCCATGTAGGTGACCACCGGCGCGTCCGACAGATTGGTGATCTTCTTGACGTGCTGGGCGATCCGCATGGCCGCGTCGTGGATGCTCTGGGCGGAAGCCTGCTGGTCCTGCGTTAGACCGGAGCCCTCGCTGGAGAGGAGCTGGCTCTCGGTCACGATCGCCGTGAGAGCGTTGTTGATCTCGTGTCGCACCGCCACCGCGAACTGACCGATCGCCGCCATGCGCTCGCTCTCTAATGCGCGGTGGTAGTACGCATGTAACTCCTCCGACAACCATCCCACCGCAATCGCTAGAGTGCCGTACGAGATGTAGATCGGTACGGTGATATGCCAGTTGTCCGGCGTGAAGTTGAGGGCCAGGACGAGCTGAACGACCATGAACAGCGCCGTACCCATCAAGAGACCCGCGAAGGCTCCCCTGAGGCCGTAATGCAGCGACAAGAGAAAGGCTGGCGCCAATGTCGCGAGCCACACTATCTCGTCGCTCAGCCCCGGATCCTCGGGGAGCGCGACTTGGGTGAACACAGGGATGAGATAAGCAGCCGCGCAGTAAACCCAAAAGCGTGGCTTGAGCGGCGGTCGGTGATCCATCTGGTCGAAGCCGACCAGATCCTTCAGGATGTGGCGGAGACCCATCGTTAGCCTCTTGGCGTTGACGCTCGTGTTGGGGCGAAAAGTGCGCCGCCGACTGGGAATGCGGAAGGTCACAACCCGTTCATGTCGAACTTCCGTCGCCGAAAAGACTCGCGAGTATGCGGAAATCGCTCCACTCGGGCGGTGGATCCCGGGCCCCGGACAGCCATCCCTCCAGGGCACCCGCGTCCCCCCCGTCGCTCAAAACCGACGCCAGCGAGCGCTCGTTCCCGACGCTCAAGCCGTTCGTCGTGGCATCGAGCGCGCGATCCAGCGCGCGGAGATCCCGCACAGCTCGTCGGCGGGCCGCCCTGCGACCCAGACGCAGCAACTTGCGGCGAAGCCCGCGGATGGTCGGACTCACGGGCCGCCTCTGCGCTCGTTCCATCCTTCGGCGCAGTACGTCGCTCAGGGCGTCGATCAGCTCAGGCGGGGCGGGATTCTCGCTGGGCGCCGCTCCCGCGAGACTCCTGAACGCTCGAGGTAGATCACCATAGGGCAGCTCGGGATCCGGGCGGCGTCCGTCCACGGCTATGACCTCGCGCACCACCGTCTCACACGAACGCCACTCTATCGCTACAAGCCCCAGCAACGGTCCTCGAACCACCGCCACTGAGTTTGCCCCACCCGAGGTCGGCCGTCCTACGCCGCTCGCCATCTCCCGCCACTCGGCGAGCGTGCCGAAGATCTGTGCTCTGCCCACAGCGCTCGTGGCAGCGATTCCTAGAGCACGTTGCTCGCGGCCCTTGGCCGCGATCCTTGCCGCAAGGGTGAGGTGCCGCTCGATCTCGACCGGGGGTGCGAACCACCAGACATGTGCCGTATCGTGTGACGATCCCAGACGGGAGATCCTGCCAAGTCGCTGTGCCAGGCGAAGCGGTGTCCACGGGAGGTCGTAGTGCACGACCCCATCGGCGTCCTGGAGATCCAGTCCCTCGCTCGCGAGGTCGGTCGCGATGAGCGTCGAGACCATGGCCGTGGGAGAAGGCTTGCGCGCCCCGCGGGCGCGCGGCGCGAACAAACCGAGCGCCGTCTCGGTCGTAACGGAGCCGGATGCTATCCAGGCTCTCCCTCCACCCACCACGGCCACGTAGCGCCACCCGAGCCGGCGCGCAAGGTCCAGCGCCGTCGCCACGGCAGTAGTGAAAACGAGTGTCTTCTGCCGCGTCCGGCCGCGCAACAGCTTGACGAGTCGCGCAGCCT
>JBHIEQ010000019.1:0-16036 GCA_046760725.1 Gemmatimonadales bacterium | reverse complement strand
GACGATATCGGCGGGTTCGGGGAAACCGCCCTTGTCCTTGCGCGTTCTAACCAGGCCGGAAGTGCGCCCTACGCGCTCAGCGGTCCACCGGCGCCCAGCGTCATCGGTCAACCAGCGCATCTCCGTTGCGACGCCTGTCTCTGTCAGGTTGCCAGTCGAGGTTGGACAGCATTAATGTACCCCGCGGTGGGAGTTGATGCTACATGAATGATGCGGGAATCGGGCCCCTCGCGACTCGGCTCGCCGAGACGCTGGCCGGCTCCTACGAATTGGAGGGCGAGATCGGACGCGGGGGCATGGGCATCGTGTTCAGTGCCCGCGACCTGAGCCTCAAGCGTCGCGTCGCGATCAAGCTCCTACCACCCGATCTCGCATTCCGCGATGAGATCCGAACGCGTTTCATTCGGGAGGCACAAACAGCCGCCCGGCTGTCCCATCCCCACATCGTGCCGATCCATTCCGTCGGAGAAGAAGGCGGGCTCGTCTATTTCGTGATGGGCTACGTGGATGGCGAGTCGCTCGCCGCGCGGTTGCGCAGACGGGAGCGACTTCCGACGGAGGAAGTCCGCCGCATCATGAAGGAAACGGCCGACGCATTGGGATTGGCCCATGCCGTCGGCGTAATCCACCGTGACATCAAGCCCGACAACATCTTGCTCGAGGGCACGCGCCGCAGGGTGATGGTGACGGACTTCGGAATCGCCAAGGCGCGTGAGGCGGGCGGAGGCACGCTGACCGGTACAGGTGTCGCCCTGGGCACGCCTGCCTACATGAGTCCCGAGCAGGCGCTCGGTGAACGCGAGATCGACGCCCGCAGCGACATCTACTCGCTCGGTGTGGTGGGATACGAGATGCTGGTGGGAGAGGTTCCGTGGAAGGCCCCCACGGTGCCGGGCATTCTCATGAAGCAGATGACCGAGCCTGTCCCCGACGTATCGCAGGCTCGCGCGGATTGCCCCGAAGACCTGGCGTGGACCATAAGCCGTTGCCTCCAGAAGGCACCTGACGAGCGCTGGCCCACCGCCGATGCGCTCAGGCGGGCTCTGGAGAGTCGCTCATCTGCGCCGCACCGCGGGCGTGCTCAGCTCGCGCCGCGGCCTGAGCGCAGGCCTCGCGGGCGCCCCCGCGACGAGGAGTGGTGGGAGTGGTTCGAACAGGGGAAGCGGCGCAGGCGCCCGCGACCACGGACGCCGGCGAGGCGCGAGCGGGAGACAGGGAAACCGGCGGCGGCGAAGGCGGGAACGAAGACCGGAGAACCCGGGATCGTGAGGAACTTCCGAAGCAACTTCGCCTCTTACGTCTCGATAATGGGCGGCCTCTTGCTGCTGAACGTCTTCACGGGCATCGGTGAGCCCTGGGTCTTGATTCCGGCAATCGCCTGGGGGATCGGCCTCGGGCATCAGTACGGCAAGCTGTGGACCGCTGGCTACAGCATGCGTGACGTGCTGAACCGGCCGCCCGCTCCCGACGCACTGCCGCCGGCCGTGGGGCAACAGCCAGCGAAGATCGCGGCGGCGGCGGCGAAGACGGGAGAATACGGAGCGCACGCGGGCCCTATCCGGCAGATGCAGAAGGACCGCCAGGCCATCCAGCAAATGGTTGAGAAGCTGCCGTCGTCGGAGCGCAGCATGCTCCCTGAAGTCTTATCTACAGTGGACTCGTTGATCGCGCGAGCGGTGGAGCTTGCCCAGACCTTGCGTCAGATGGAAGGAAGCGTCGACGAGCAGGCCCTTGACGAACTCGACCGGCGGATCGAGGAGATGAAGCAGAAGGGCGGCGAGCTGGACGCCGACCGGCGTCTCGAGCTGCTGGAGCGCCAGCGCGCCGCACTCGCGGAGCTCGTGGAGCGCAGGCGGCGTGTGGAAGCTCAGTTCGAGTCGTGCGTACTCGCCGTTCAGAACGTGCGATTCGATCTGCTGAGATTGCGCTCGGCGGGGGTGGCCGCGGTACTGGACGATCTCACGTCCGCCACCCAGGAAGCGAGGGCGCTACAGGTAGATGTGGAAGCCGCTATCGAGGCTGCGGGGGAGATCAGAGAGGCGCTCGGCAAGACCTTCCCACGTTAGAAGCGATGCAGCTCGCTCATCGCCCGCTCGAGGTCGGCTGCCTGCGGCAGTATCACGTCCTCCAGCTCGGGCGAATACGCTACAAACGTATCTGAAGAACCCACCCGTCTGACCGGCGCGTCCAACCATTGGAATAGCTCGTCTGACATCCGCGCCGCGATCTCCGCGCCGTACCCCCACGAGAGCGCGTCTTCGTACGCCACCAGAACCTTGTTGGTCTTGCGCACCGAATCGGCGATGGTCTTCCAGTCGACCGGATTGAGCGAACGGAGATCGATCACCTCCGCGCTCACTCCCTCCGACTCCTCCAGCTGGCGGGCGGCGTTGAGTGCGCGCTGCACTACCGCGCCGTACGTCACCACTGTGAGGTCGGCACCCTCCCGCACTACCTTGGCCTTCCCGAACGGAATCATGAAGTTCGATCCCGGATAGGGCGCCTTGTTGTACGTCTGGCGATAGAGGTGCTTGTGCTCGAGAAAGAGCACCGGATCGTCACACCTGATGGCCGTGCGCAAGAGACCGTTCGCGTCCAGCGCGGTGGCGGGACATACGACCCTGAGCCCGGGGATCCCCGTGAACAGCGCGGCTCCGGTCTGAGAATGATAGATGGCGCCGCCCTTGAGATAACCACCGTAGGTCACCCGGATGAGAACGGGTGCTGCAAAATCTCCGTTACTGCGCCACCTGAGCACGGCCAGTTCGTTCCTGATCTGATGATATGCCGGCCAGATGTAGTCGAAGAACTGGATCTCCGCGACCGGCTTGATGCCGCGCGTGGCCAGCCCGATCGCGCGGCCCACGATGTTGGCTTCGGCGAGCGGAGTGTTATAAACGCGGTGAGCGCCGAATTGCCGTTGCAGGCCCCAGGTCACCTTGAAGACGCCGCCCTTTCCCTTGACGTCGCCGAGGTATTCATCTCGTGACACGTCCGCCACATCCTCGCCGAACACCACCACTCTGGGATCGCGTGCCATCTCGTCCGCGAGGCACTTGTTCAACAGATCGACCATCGTCGTCGGATCACCGGCGAACTGGGGATCGTCCTCGGTGTCGAACGGCTCGTCCGTCGGATCCACGTCCTCCGAATAGACGTGGAGGTGCACGGTGTCGGGCCCCGGCTGCGGCGAGGCTAGCGCCACGTCCGCAGCAAGCTCCACGTCCTCATCCACCCTCGCCTTGATCTCCTCGATCTCGGCCACGCTCGCGATACCCTGGGCGACCAGCAGGTCAGGGAAGGTCACGAGGGGATCGCGCGCGGCTTCCCGCTCCCTCTCGCTGGGGGGCTTGTAGAGCACCTCGTCGTCCGAGAGCGAGTGGGAATAGGGGCGGATCACGTGAGCGTGCACCAGAGCCGGCCCCTTGCGAGCCCTGCAATGAGCGATTGCGTCACTCAGCGCGTCGTAGGAGGCGAGCGGATCGCAGCCGTCAACCTCGGAGACGAGGAGGTTCGGGAAGCCCTCCACGAGCTTCGACACCGATCCGCCGGCAGTCTGTACCTCGATCGGCACCGAGATGGCGTACCCGTTGTCCTCAATGAGAAACAGGACGGGGAGCTTGAGGTTGCATGCGGTGTTGAGCGCCTCCCACGTCTCCCCTTCGCTCGTCGTACCGTCACCACCGGAGCAGTACACCACCTCGTCGCTCCGAATCCGTTCGCTTCGGTCCGGGATTTCCTGGATCGTCGTGTAGCGCAACCAAGCCTCGGCGCATCCGACGGCCTGGAGAAACTGCGTTCCCGTGGGACTCGACGAGCTGACGATGTTGAGCGCACGGTGCCCCCAGTGCGACGGCATCTGGCGCCCGCCGGAGTTGGGATCGTCGGCGGCCGCTACGGCGGACAGGAGCATCTCCGTCGGCGTCATACCGAGGGCGAGGCAGAGTGCTCGGTCGCGGTAGTAGGGATAGAACCAATCGTACGCCGGCTTCATCAACTTGCCGGCGGCCGCGAGTACGGCCTCGTGGCCGGCCCCCGATATCTGGAAGAAGATCCTGTTCTGCCGCTTGAGCTGGATCTCCTTGTCATCCAGCCGACGCGACAGGTACATGATCCTGTAGAGCTCCAGCAGCTCTTGTTTGGAGAGCCGCGACGCGGGTCTGCGACGCGATCGTGCCTTGGCGCCCTTTCTCGAAGTCGTCTCGGTGGCCATCGGTCCCTGTTGGTGGTCTGTGCCCGGCGGAGGGTCGCTAAAAGATAGCAGGACCTGCTAATATTGGCCCACCTGGCAAACTCATGTGCGACGGGTGAGCTTCCTCAGCTCCTGGAGCTTCTCCAGCGTCTTCTTGGAGGTCGACTTGGTGCCCGGCCCCGCCAGGGCGTCGCGCACGTCCAGCAGAACCTCCAGGATGAGCTGCTCGCGCTGATAGGCCCAGTCGAGCTCGATCATACGGTTCTCGTCGCCAAGTGACTTCGCCCGGGCGTAAGCTTCGCGGTAGATGGTCTCCAGATTGGCGAGAATGCGGTCGCGGGAGCGTACACTCATCGCTGATTCCCCAGGGAAGGTGCGCAGTGTGCTGTGAATCTCGTCCCCGCAGTGGATGGCTGCAACTCCCAAGGAGGCGAGTCTTCGTCCCGCGGGCGATCTCCTTCGCCCTATGTGCCACGGGCGTCCACGTTCTCCAATCGGTCCCCGCAGCACGGGCGCAAACAGGTGAGCTGAGCGAGCCGCCCAGGGTGAGTGCGGCGCCCACGGAGCGCCCTCCGCTCCTGGACGGTCGACCCGACGAGCCGCAATGGCTGGCCGCTCCAGTGCTCGGGGGATTCGTGCAGCATGAGCCGCTCGAAGGCTCACCGGCTTCCGAGCGCACCGAAGTCCGCATCCTGTTCGACGAGGAGGCCATCTACTTCGGCGCGTGGCTGTTCGACCGCGATCCCGGTGCAATCGTTACGGCCGAAAACCGGCGCGACGCGCGCCTGGAAGACACGGACGCCGTCGTGATAGTGCTCGACACATACCGCGACGGGCAGAATGCCTTCGTCTTCGGCACGACACCGGCCGGGAACGAGTACGACGGCCAGGTGACCAAGGAGGGCGAAGGCGGCGGGCAACGCCGATTGCGACAGCAAGCCGGCTCTGGCGGCGGCTTCAATCTCAACTGGGATGGCAGCTGGGAGGTCGCGGCCAGCCGCGATGAGAGAGGTTGGTACGCGGAGTTCCGCATCCCATTCTCAACGTTGCGCTACGGGGCCGGCGGACCGCAGATATGGGGTCTCAACATCGCCCGATTCATCAGGCGGCGAAACGAGCAGTCCTTCTGGTCGCCAGTGCCGCGCCAGCACTCGCTCTACCGAATATCCCGCGCCGGCGCCCTCCACGGTATCGAAGCTCCCGTGCGCCGAACCGTGTCGGTGACTCCCTACGTGCGGACTTCCGCGATAAGAGACTTCGCCGCCGCTACGGCCATGGATTACTCCGGTGACCTGGGCGCCGATGCGAAAGTGGGGCTCACACCCAGCCTGTCGCTCGACCTGACTTACAACACCGACTTCGCCCAGGTCGAGGTGGACGAACAGCAGATCAACCTGACCCGTTTCAACCTCTTCTTCCCAGAAAAGCGACCGTTCTTTCTTGAGAACGCCGGCACGTTCGCGGTCGGCACGCCCCAGTCAGTGGAGATGTTCTTCAGTCGCCGCATCGGGATCGATCCTGCCACCCGCACCTCGGTTCCGATCTTGGCCGGGACGCGCCTCACGGGCAAGGCCGGAGGCCTCACCGTGGGGCTGATCGATATCCAGACCGAGGCCGTAGACTCCGTGGTTCCGGCCAACAACTACGGTGTAGCCCGCGTCTCGCGGGAGCTTCCCAACAGATCGCGGATCGGAGCGATGTTCGTCAGCCGGGTGAGCACGGACGACATTGACGACTACAACCTGACCTATGCTGTAGATGGACGGCTCGGAATAGACGACCCCTTGACAATCGATGCATACGCCGCCGTCACCCGCACTCCCCGACGAAGCGGCCGCCAGTACGCGTACCGGACCGCCGGCCAGTATGTCACGCGCAATTGGCAGGCGGCGGTCGAGCTCACCGCGGTCGGGGAAGACTTCAATCCGGAAGTGGGATTTCTCGAACGCTCCGGCTACCGGTTCATCCAGGGACGGTTGCTGCGGCATCTCCGGACGCCCGGTATCCCCTGGCTGCGCGAGTTCAGGCCGCATGTGTCCTACCGGGCCCACTTCGACTTCGAGGGCTTCACCGAGACGCGCGTCATCCACGTCGATAGCCACGTCGAGTTCTACAACGGCGCGTTCTTCAGCCCCGCGTTCAACTTTACGCGCGAGGGGCTGAAGCAGCCTTTTCTGATATCGGAGCGAGACAGCATCGTCGTCCCGCCGGGCACGTACGACAACGTGGAGGCCGCATGGCGCTTCAACACCAACGAGAGCGCCGCTATCTCGCTGAACGGCGGCCTCGATGTGGGCGGTTTCCTCTCAGGCAGCCGCAAAGGGGTGTATGGGACTCTGACCGCACGGAGCGGAACCGAGCTGGCGGCGTCCTTGCGCGTGAGCCGCAACGACGTGGATCTCGCGGAGGGGAGCTTTGTGACGACGCTCATCGGCCTGCGCGTGGCGTATGCGTTCACGCCCCGTATCTACCTCCAGTCGCTGGTGCAGTACAGCTCCCAGGCGGGGGCCTGGTCGGGCAACGTCCGATTCGGGTGGCTGGGGACGGCGGGCACCGGACTGTACCTCGTCTATAACGAGACCCGTCGGGGGGAGCGGGCCACCGCGCCCCTCAACCGGGCGCTGATACTCAAGTACTCGCGTCAGGTGCCGGTTCTGCGATAGCCCGCACCTCAATACCCGGCCACAACGAGGCCGCTGGGTACTTTCGGCATGAAGTAGGTCGATTTGGGAGGCATCACTCCCCCTTCGTCGGCCACCGTGAGGACGTCTTCGACGGTAGCCGGGTTGAGCAGGATCCCGGCCGCGGCGTCGCCGGCCCGGACGGCATCGATAACGGCGTGCGGATCGGCCGAGTAATCCACGGTCGCCCCCGACCCCGCCGCCTCCTGCACCCGCCTCACGATGATCTCGTCTATGCGGGCCACGTCGAGCGACGCCACCGCAGGCTCGTTGGAGAACCGAACGTCCCCCAGACCGGCTCCTCCCTTGAGGAGGAAGGCGAAACCTCTGCCGGGCGGAAAGACCACCAGAGCACTGGTTCCGCGACCCGCGAGCTCGGACAGCTCTTCCACGTAGTTCGCGCTGGGCCGGAGCTCCCGCACCTGGAATCGATCTCTCAGTTGCTCGATCAGCCACTCGGGGTCAACGGGCTTCCCGCGGACCCTTCGGTGCGTGGCGAGAACCACGAGCCCGGGATCTCCCACCGGAACTACGAGAGCCGGGATCCGTTCCGCTTCGGGCAGCTCCGCCCGGAACGCCACCGCGGTCTCGAAACGATGGTGCCCGTCGGCCACGTACACGGGACCGCTCGACGCTACGTCGGCCAGCGTTCGCGCGCGCTTGGCCGGGACGCGCCATAACGCGAGTGACACACCGTGAAGTTCCGCCCGCGCGGTGGGCCTCCGCGCAGCCTCGGCCTCCAACCTCGCGGCCAGCTCGCCTCCTTCGTCGCGCGCGAGCACAAAGATGGCCTCGAACATCGCCCGAGTAGCCCTCAGGAGCGATAACCGGTCCTCTTTGGGACCTTGATGAGTGCGCTCGTGCGGCCTGACGCGACCCTCACTGAACGACTCGGCGAGGAGGCCGACGATCACGCCGGTTCGCTCGCACTGTCTCCCCATGGGGGTCGCGAACGACTGACGTAGCACGTAAACGCTGGGAGACTTGTCCCTCTCGAAAACGCCCGCATTACGCCATTCGGCGAGGAGCGCTGCGGCCCTGGCGTAGCGGTCGCCCTCACCCTCGGGCAAAACCAGGTGCACGATGTTGTGCTCGTGCTTCCTCGAAAGAGTCTCGCGCTCGACGGGCGAGATGACGTCGTAAGGCGGCGCAATGACGTCACTCAGCACGTGGGTTTCGGAATAGCGCTCGCCCCAGAAGGGAGCCGCGAGCTGGGGCCTCGTGTGATCCGTCACGCCGCTATGCGAACCGGTCTCTAGCTCCACGGTCGTAGCGCCCGCTCCGTCTCTCCGAGGAGCCGCCTGTAAGATTCAAGACGACTCGCGGCCATCCGACCCTCGTTGACCGCGGTCTCAATCGCGCAACCCGGCTCCCCCAGGTGACGACAGTTGTCATATCGGCAGTCACCGGCGAGTCGCGCGAGCTCGGGGAACGCGCCCGCCACCTCGAGCGGCTCCAATCCCCAAAGGCCAACGTCCCGCAGCCCGGGAGTGTCAACCACGTAGCCCCGATCACCGAACGGGTGCATCTCGGCCGCGACCGTCGTGTGCCGCCCCACGCCGGCCTTCCCGCTCACCGGTTCCGCCCGCAGTCGAAGCCCCGGTTGAAGCGCATTGAGCAAACTGGATTTTCCGACTCCGGTGGGGCCCGTGAAAAGTGAAGTCCGCCCCTCGAGGCGCTCGCGAAGCTCTGCGATTCCGTCCCGCCTGGGAACGCTCGTCAGCAATACGCCGTAGCCAGCGAGTCTGTAGGGTTCCGCGCGGCGGTCGCCGTCCGCGCCTAGATCGCACTTGTTCACGACGATCACGCTCGGTAGTCCGTTCACTTCGGCGACGGCCAGGAACCGATCGATGAGGTGTGGGTTCCACTGAGGCTGATCCACCGATCCGACGACGACTACTTGATCCACGTTGGCGGCCACGGCGCGCGTCCCATGCGACTTTCCCGGAGAGCGTCGCTTGAGGACCGATCGGCGCGGAAGGATCACCTCTATCGTGTGGCCGTGCTCTCCGCTCGCGATTTCCACCTCGTCGCCCACCAGGACCCGCTTCCGGCCCTTCTGCTTGAACCTCCCGCGCAAGGACGCCTCGATCACCTCGCCGTCCGCGTGCACTCGATACGTGCCGCCGGCCCGGGAAAGCACGAGCCCTTTCCGCTTCGCTACCAGGAGGGACGCTCGCTCTGCTCGGAAATCGCCCTGTCCAGCCACTCCTTCACTTGCATCAGAGTGAGCGAACCGACCTGCTCGGCCGCTTCCTCGGGCGTAACACCGTAACTCAAGTAGGGAGTCTCCAAGTGGCCCACAGGCCGCTCGCCCGCATTCGACCAGCGCACGAACAAGACCGCACCTCCGTATCGGCCGCTGTTGTCGGGCGTCTCGTCGACGTAAACCTCCGCCGAGTACGCGGCGCCGTCCGCTCCGGTGAACGCCGGAGGACGCTCGTGCACTCGCATGTATCCCCCGAGTGTGGCATCGTCCATCATCGGCGGGAAACGGTCTCCTTCAGGACGCTGCCAACCATGAAGGCGACGTTCGCCGGTCGCTCGGCAAGCCGTCTCATGAGATATGGGTACCACGCAGTTCCGAACGGAACGTAGACCCGCACGTTGTATCCCGCGCTCCGCAGAGCCTGCTGCAAATCGCGACGTACGCCGAACAGCATCTGAAACTCGAAGCGCTCCGCTCCAATCCCGTTCGCTTCGACGAACCGCAGCGCGTGTTCTATGAGCCGGTCGTCGTGGGTCGCGATCGCGGGATAGTCACCTGCTCCGAGAAGACGCTCCAGCAGGCGAATGAAGGAATCGCTCACCTCTTGCCGTGTCTGGAACGCGATCGTGGCCGGCTCCGCGTACGCGCCCTTGCACAGCCGCACCCTGGCCTGCACCCGGATGAGATCTTCGATGTCGGCGGCCGATCGCCTCAGGTAGCTCTGGATGACGACGCCCGTCCCGTTCCCGAACCTGGGTTGCAGCATCTCGTAGAAGAGGTCGAGCGTCCGCTGTGTGTAGTCCGAGCCCTCCATGTCGATGCGCACGAACACACCCCTCTCGCGCGCGTGCTCCACTACATGACACACATTCTCGGAGCAGAGGTCGTCATCGATTCCCAGTCCCATCTGCGTCAGCTTGATGGAGACGTTTCCGTCCACCCGCGATGCCGCGAGCGCATCGACGGTCGCTGTCACCTCTTCCGCCGCCAGACGCGCCTCGGCGGCGTTGGCGACGCTCTCTCCGAGGAGGTCCAGGCTGACGCTGATGCCCCGCTGGTTCAGTCTCCTAGCAGCGTGGATCGCGCTCTCGATGGTCTCGCCGGCCACGAACCGCGATGCGATCCGTCGCGCGAATCCATTGTGCTTGGCGAGATCGAACAACCCCTTGCGCTGACTGAGCCACAGAAAGACGCCGCGCAGCATCGACCGGTGGGGATTACTCAGTCGGAGGGGTAGAAACGATCGCCCCGCTCCGCCATCCGCTCGAGCCTCGGAGCCGGAGCGAATCGCTCTCCGTATTGGGCCTTGAGAGCGTTCAAGGTCTGCACGGCGTTGGTCGCCGAAAGGTCGTCCAGATAGGCGAGCGGACCCCCGCGGAACGGCGGAAACCCGATTCCGAAGATGGCACCTATGTCCCCGTCCCGCGCTGACCGTACGGCCCCTTCGTCCAGTGCGCGCGCCGCCTCGTTGAGCATGGCGTACACGAGCCGGCGTGTCACATCCTCGCGGGGCACCTTGGAGCCCACTTCGGCCTCGATGATCTCATACGCGGTCTCGTCCACGCCGCGCTTCTTGCCCTCCTCGTACCGATAGAACCCGCGCCCACTCTTGCGACCCAGCCGACCCTCTGCCGTCAGTCGGCTCAACCCCTCCATCGGTTTGAGCCTGTCCCCGAACGCCTCATGAAGCACCTTGGACGCCTTCTCAGCAACATCCAGCCCGACCTCGTCCAAGAGCGTGATGGGACCCACGGGGAAACCGAAACGCTGCATGGCGCGGTCGATCGTCTCGACGGTGACACCTTCTTCCAGGAGCCGCCCGGCTTCGTTCAGGTACGGCGCCAGAATGCGGTTCACCCAGAACCCGGGATGATCCTGAACCACGATCACCGTCTTGCCCATCGAGCGTCCAAGCTCGACGGCGGTGACCGTAGCCTGCGGCGCCGTACGATCGGTGACGATCACCTCGAGCAGCGGCATTCTGTCCACGGGCGAGAAGAAGTGCATGCCGAGCACGCGCTCCGGCTTGGCGACCACCGTGGCGATTCGTTGGATCGGAATAGTGCTGGTGTTGGACGCCAGAATGCAGTCGTCGCGCACGTGCTGTTCGAGTTCGCGGAACACCTGGTGCTTGACGTCCAGGTCCTCGAAGACGGCCTCGATCACCACGTCCACTCGCCCGAATCCGTCCCAGCCGGTGCCGCCCGAGAGAAGCTGCTCCAGGCGCAACAGCTCGTGCCGGGTGATGCGACGCCTGCGGTGTCGCTCCTGGAGGATCTTGCGGGCCGTCGCGAGTCCCTTGGCCACACCAGATATGGCCATGTCGCGGAATCTCACGTCGAGACCCGCCTGAGCAACCGCCACACCTCCGATGCCGGCTCCCATGAAACCGGCTCCCACGATGCCGAGACTGTGCACCGGTTTGGCGGACGGCACGGGAGGCGGAACTCCTGGATCCTTCTTGAGAGCCGTCGTCGCGAAGAAGATCCGCACGAGCTTCCGTGACACGTCGCTCACGGCGAGATCGGCGAAGTGCTCGGCCTCTCTCCCCAGACCGGCCTCGATACCGTGCTCGAGACCACGTTGCACCGCGTCGAGCGCCGCGAGTGGAGCAGGGTAGTTCCCGCCGGTGCGCTTGAGAACTTGCCTTCGCGCTCCACGATAGACCAGCCGCCGCCCGGCAGGATTGCCGTCGAACGCCACGCCGCTCAGGCTTTTCTTGCGACGACCGGGCTTCCACCCGTCCGCCAGCTGCCGAGCCGCCTGAAGCGCCACCTCCTCGAGAATGGCGGGATGCACCAGCTCGTCCACCATTCCCCTCCGCCGGGCGACTGCGGCAGGGACCTGCCGGCCGGCGAGTATCATGTCGAGCGCGGCACGCAGGCCCACCAGACGCGGCAGCCTCTGGCACCCGCCAGCGGCGGGGATGATCCCGAGCTGAACCTCCGGGAGTCCGATCTTAGTCTTGGGGTCGCTCGTCGCCACGCGATAGCTGCAGGCGAGCGCGGCCTCGAATCCCCCTCCCAGACAGGCCCCGTGGATCGCGGCGACCACGGGCTTTCCCAGGTCGGCCAGCTTGTTCACCAGCGCCTGACCCGCTCTCACCAGTGCAAAGGCCTCGTCCCGCGTCTCGAGAGCCACGAACTCGTCAATATCGGCTCCCGCTATGAACGAACCCGGCTTATCGGAGATGATGACGGCCGCCTTCACCTGCGAATCGGCTTTGAGCGCATCCAGCTCTTGCTCCATCTCCTCACGCACGGAGCGCGTGATCTTGTTGACGGGCTCACCCGGGAGGTCGAATCCCACACGCGCTATGCCGTCGATGATCTGCGTTGTGAAGAACATCTCAAAGACGCTCCAGCACCATGGCGAATCCCATCCCGCCCTGGGCGCATACGGAAATCAGCCCGAACTGCACGTCGCGTCTCTTCATCTCGTTGGCGAGGGTGAGGGTGATCCGGGCGCCCGTGGCGCCGAACGGGTGCCCGATGGCGATCGACCCACCCATCACGTTCAGCGTGTCCCAATCGATCCTGCCGATCGGCTCGGAGCGCCTGAGCTTCTCCCGCGCCCAGCTCGCGGACTCGAATGCCTGGATGTTCGAGAGAACCTGAGAGGCGAAGGCCTCGTGCATCTCGACGAGTCCGAGTTCGCTCCAGGTGATCCCCGCTCTATCCAGCGCCTTCGGTACCGCGTACGCCGGTCCCATCAGCAGTTGATCGCCCGGATCCAGCGCAGCCACCGCGTAGGACCTGATGAAGGCCAGCGGCTCGTAACCGAGCGAACGCGCCGCCTCCTCGCTCACGAGCAGCACCGCGGCACCCCCGTCGGTGAGCGGTGACGAGTTAGCCGCGGTGACCGTCCCGTGCTTCCGGTCGAACACCGGACGCAACTTGGCCATCTGCTCCAGCGAGGCGTCGGGCCGAATGCCGTTGTCTCGCGTCACCGGTTCGCCGCCGTCGGGAGGGAACACCGGCGCGATCTCCGCGAGGAGCCTTCCGTCTTCCGTCCCCTGGTGCGCCAGCTGATGGCTCCTCAGCGCGAACTCGTCTTGCGCCTCTCGAGTGATGCCGTTGAGCTTCGCCATCTTCTCGGCCGACTGGCCCATCGTCTCCCCGGTCGATGGCTCCGCTATCGCCGGAGTCACCGGCACGAGGTCCTTGGGCCTGAACGAGGAGAGGATCTTCAGGCGGTCGCGCGTGGTCTTGGCCTTGTTGAGCCCGACCAGCATGTCGGCGAAACGCCGGGAATGGAGTATCGGAATATCCGAGAGAGTCTCGGCGCCCCCCGCGATCACCACGTCGGCGCGCCCGAGTGCGATCTGGTCGTGTCCGTGCGCGATCGCTGTGTTGGCCGACGCGCACGCGCGATTAACGCTGGCCGCTGGGATGTGCTTGGGGAACTGGGGCAGGAGGCTAACCTCCCGCGCGAGATTGGGAGCCAGCGGACTGGCCACTACCTGGCCGAAGTACATCTCGTCCACGAGCTTCCCGTCGAGGTTGGCCCGGTGGACCAGCTCCACCGTGGCCCTCTTGGCCAGTTGTACGGCGCTCATGTCCTTGAGCACCGTGCCCGACTTGCAGAACGGCGTGCGGCAGCCGGCCACCACCGCCACGCGCCGCCCGTTCGGCGTCGGCTGCATGGTCAGTAACCTATTTGTCCGTAGGACCCCGTGGTAGCAGTCCTCTTGTGATCAGGTGCACGTTTCACCCATCATTGTTCCGGCCTGTAAGCGAGAACGCTCGCAATCCAACGAGGGTGCCCGTCGAGGATCTCGAGCACCTCTCGCCCCAGGATGATCTCGAGCGGTTCGACGAGCGACATCAATTCTCCGGATCGGAGGAGATGCTCATCCGAGGTTGGACCCCATCCCAGAGTACGCTGCCAGTCGAGGAATGTCTCCCCGAGGAAGTGTCCGCCGGGCCGGATCGCATCGAGGAACTTCGTCATCCGGGAGCGGTCCAGGTAGTTGAACATCATGACAACGTCGAACGGACCCTCGGGGAGGGGATCGCTGGTGAGATCGGCCTCGATCCACCGTATCGCCAGCCGCTGCCTGCGCGCGTTGCGCTCGGCCTGGTGCAGCTTGTCACGGTCGGCGTCGACGGCGACCACGTCCGCCCCACGCAGAGCCGCGGCGATGGCGTGGCGACCACTGCCGCACGCGACATCCAGCACTCTCACCTGGGGCCCGAACAGCGCCTCGTGCCACACGAGCCAAGTGCTCGGTGCGCCTCGCCTCATAGGGGCTGACACCTAGTGGACGCTCCTTTTTCTCACCGGACCCGCGCCGCGAGTATCGCGGCAATGGCCACTGAAGGAGTGGATCTCCTGATCATCGGGGCCGGCATAACCGGCGCCGGCATCGCCCGGGACGCCGCAATGAGAGGCATCCGCACGGCGCTGGTGGACAAGGGTGATTTCGGCTCCGGCACCAGCTCCAGGTCGTCGCGCCTCGTACACGGCGGGCTCAGGTATCTCGAACACTACCACTGGCGCCTCGTATTCGAAGCGAGCCGCGAGCGGCGGACGCTTCTGAGAATCGCACCGCATCTGGTGCGGCCTCGTTCGTTTCTGTTTCCGATCCACCAGGGGTCCCGAGTATCCCTGCCCAAACTGGCGGCGGGCCTCTGGCTCTACGACATCCTGGCGCTCTTCCGCAATGTGCGCAGGCATGAGATGCTGAGCAAGCGCGCACTCAGGCGAGCGGAACCCTCCCTGAAACCGCGCGGACTCAAGGGCGGCGCGCGCTACTACGACGCGCAGTGCGACGACGCCCGCCTCACCCTGGCGAACGTTCGGGACGCCCACCAGCACGGCGCGAAAGTCGCCAACTATGTCCAAATGGACAAGCTCGAGTCGGCTGACGGACAGGTGCGGGGAGCGCGCGTCACCGACCTCGTGACCGGCGAGCAGCACGGCGTGAGGGCTCTCGTGGTCGTCAATGCCACCGGTCCATGGACCGACGGCATTCGGGCGACCGACGGCGGTGGGCCCGTGCTGAGGACGAGCAAGGGCGCACACGTCGTGGTCCCGCGCCACCGCATCGGCAATCGAGAGGCCCTCACAATTACCTCGCCCATCGACGGGCGGGTCATGTTCATCGTCCCGTGGGGCGAACTTTCGTACATCGGCACCACCGAGACGGCCGCGGACACGGATCCGGACGGAGTCACCGCCCAAGCCGAAGACGTGGTCTATCTCCTGCGATCCGCCAACGCGCTCTTCCCCGAGGCCCGCCTCACGGAAAGAGACGTGGTGGCCACCTGGGCGGGCATCCGACCCCTCATCAAGCCGCGCGGCGACGGCGACCCCAGCGCTGCTTCACGCGAGCACCGTTGTCTCGAGAGCCCTTCGGGGCTGATCTCGATCGTGGGAGGAAAGCTCACGACGTACCGTACGATGGCGGCTGAAGTGACCGACCTGGTCGCGAGACGCCTGCACCGCGTTGACGGGAGACCGCTCCCCGAGAGAGCACCGACCGACAGGGAACCTCTCCCCGGGGGCGAGGTGCACGACGTTGAGGTACTGGTCGAGGAGGTAGTGGACTCCGGTTATCCGCGTGCGCTCGCCGAGCACCTGGTGTTCGCCTACGGCAGCGAGACCCCGGCGGTGTTGCGGCTCTCCGAAGAGGATCCCGGGCTGCGCGAGCCGATCGTGCCCGGACACCCGGCCGTCAAGGCGGAGCTGGTGCACGCGATGCGGCGCGAGATGGCGATCACGCTGGGCGACCTCCTGATGCGCCGCACGCACCTGTTCTATGAGGTCCCCGGGCAGGCGGCCGATCAGGCGGCGGCCGTGATAGAACTCGCGGCCGCCGAGATGGGGTGGGATGCCGACCGGCGCTCTGCCGAGCTGGCCGCGTACCTGTACGAGGTGGAGCGGAACAACGCTTTCAGAGACGAGCTGAGCGGATCGCCCGTCAGCTGAGACGGCTCAGGCCTCGACGCT
>JBHIEQ010000018.1:0-16240 GCA_046760725.1 Gemmatimonadales bacterium | reverse complement strand
CTCGGGAGTCTCGTCGCACGCGAACCCGAACATCATACCCTGGTCACCCGCACCTCCCGTATCGACGCCCATCGCGATGTCACCCGACTGTGGATCGAGGGCGGTGAGCACCGCGCAGGAGTGCGCATCGAAGCCGTAGGAGCTGTCCACGTATCCGATGGACTCAACCGTGCGCCGCACCAACTCCGGGATGTTCACGTGCTCGCGCGCCGTGATCTCACCGGCCACGACCACCATCCCGGTCGTCACCAGCGTCTCGCACGCAACGCGCGCGCTCTCGTCCCGCGCGAGCATCGCGTCGAGCACAGCATCCGAGATCTGGTCGGCCATCTTATCAGGATGGCCCTCGGTGACCGACTCGGAGGATATGATGTGACGGTGCGCGGGCATGCAATCTCGGGGGTGGTTATCGGCTGTTCAAGGTAGCCCCGCCCCGTGCACCCGGCAACCGGCCCAATCCCATCACGTCGGGATCGAGATACTCCGACAACTCGGTCCGCAGCACATGTGTGACGTCTTCCACGGTTTGGGCATCCAATACTTGCGCTGCGGCTCGCTCCGCTCCGGAAAGCTCGACTTGGCGCGCGAACCACCTGAGGAGCGGCAGCGACCCCGGCGCGACGCTGAGCACGCGATACCCCAAACCTATGAGCAAGAATGCCGAGATCGGATCTGATGCCATCTCACCGCACACGCTCAACTCCACGTCGGCGCCCTGCCCCACCTCCGACACTCGCTGTAACATGCGCACGACAGAGGGATGCAGCGGGTTGAACCGGCTCGCCAGCCGGGCGTTGCCCCGGTCCACCGCGACCGTGTATTGAGTGAGGTCATTGGTCCCGACGCTCAGGAAATCGGCATGCTCGGCCATCTGGTCCGCGAGCATCGCGGCCGCGGGTGTCTCTATCATGACGCCGATGGGGAGATCGGGAGGGACCTCGATGCCGTTCCGTTCCAGCTCCTCACGGGCCTCTTCCACGAACTCCCGAGTGCATTGAATCTCATTCACGCCGGTGATCATCGGCAGCATGAGCTGCACATCACCATACGCTCGCGCCCGTAAGATCGCCCGGAGCTGCGTTCGAAAGACCTCAGGCTGATCCAGACAGAACCTGATCGCCCGCCAGCCCAGGAACGGGTTGGCTTCGGGAGTGAGCCGCAGCCCGGTGGGGAACTTGTCGCCGCCCAGGTCGTAGCTGCGGATCACGACCGGCTGATCCGGAAAGCGCTCCGCAACTCGCCGGTAGAACGTCACCTGCTCCTCTTCATTGGGCAGCTCAGCACGACCCACGATGAGGAATTCGGTGCGCAGCAGCCCGATTCCCTGCGCCCCCTGCTGTACGGCGGCATCGAGCTCCTCGGGGAGATCGAGATTGCCCCGCAACGTGACGGGTGTGCCGTCGAGAGTCGCGGTGGGGTGGCCGTCCGTCTGACGCAGCTCGAGGTCGAGCGCGCGGCGCAGGTGCTCCCGCTCCCGGGCCGCCTCGATCTCCTCCGGCGTGGGATCGATCAATACCGTGCCGCTGGTGCCGTCGAGAATCACCGTGCGCCCCGACTCCATCCGGTCGAGTGCGCCAACCAGCCCCATTACGCACGGGATGCCCATGCCGCGTGCCAGTATCGCCGCGTGTGCGATCCGCGTGCCTTCCTCGCTGGCGAAGCCGGCCACGTGCTCCCTCTCGAACTGAACTGTAAGGCCCGGCGTAAGCTCGCGTGTGAATACCACCGCTGGCTCACTGCCTTCGGCCTGGATCACCTCGGTCAACGGACGCCCGGCGAGTTGGTTCAGCACGCGCACCTGCATGCCCCGGAGGTCGGCGATCCGTTGTCTGAGCTGAGCGCCCGATGATTGCGCCCACAGGGCCCGCGTCTCCAACGTCTTGAACTCGAACGCACGCTCGGCCGAGAGCTGGTTTTGTCGGATCAGCTTCTCGATCTCGCCGATGAGATCGGGGTCCTCCAGCATGTGGATCTGGGCATCAAAGATCTTGGCCTCCTCCGATCCCGCACGCTCGCGGGTCCGCTCTCGCAGATCCTCGAACAGCCGGCGGACCGCCGCGAGGGCATCGTGGAGGCGCTGCACCTCGGCCTCGACCTCGTCTTTCGTCACCGCCTGGCGTGTGACCTCGGGCAGGTCCCAGTTGACAACCCGCGCGGTGCCGACGGCGATGCCAGCCGACACGCCGATACCTCTGAGCTGCCGCTCCCGCATCACACTTCCTGCCAGCTCCGGCTCAGGCACTCCGCTAGCGCCTCCGCCGCCGCCTCTGCGTCAACGCCTTCGGCCTTTATGACAAGCGTGCTGCCGTACTCTGCGGCCAACGTCATGACTCCCATGATGCTCTTACCGTTCACCCACATCTCGTCTTTACCCACCGAGATCTCTGAGTCGAATTTGCCCGCGAGCTTGACGAACTCAGAAGCTGGACGGGCGTGGATCCCGTTCCTGTTCCTCACGGTCACCGAGCGCTGCGCTACGGTCATAGGCCGCCCCCGGCCCCCCCTATCAAGGTAAGCGCCACGAGTAGGAGACCGAAACGTAAGCCGCCCAGAGACGGCCAGAGCCACCGTCCCAGCACCACGGCCACTGCCGCAACCACTGCCACTGCGAGCTGTGACCTCCCGGTGAGGTCGTACGCGGACCACTCGGCCGTGAGGGGAAGAGCGAGTCCAAGGGCGAGACCCGCCAGCGGTCCCGCAACGCGCAGGCTGGCTCTCACTCCGGGACTGTTGATCGCTCGCGCCACCTTGGTGCTATCGCGCCAGCCGATCGCCAAGGCCCAGCCGCGAACAGCAACGTGCACCGCGTTGTACACGACGAGAAAGACGAGCACGCCGACGAGGGGAGAAGTCGCGGCCGCCAGCACCAGGGCCAGTCCCACCGCCGCCGGTAGCAGTCCCGCCCAGATGAGCCTGTCTCCCAGCGAACCGAGAGGACTCACCAGCGCACGCTGCAGCCCCGCGATCGCCGCGTCGCTCAACCCATCGTGCTCCGCCCGCGCCACCGCACCCACGGCTAATCCGGTGAGATAGGGATGCGCATTGAAGTATCGCGTCGCGTGACGCATAGCGGCCGCGTAGCGCTCACCCGTCGTACCGCCGGGTAGGTTCTCGAGCAGTGGTTCGCTCGCATAAGCTACCCCCACGCCCTGCATGCGGTCGTAGTTGAACGACGCCTGCACGGTGAGGAGCCGGAGCCAGGCGCGCGCGAGGCGACCGATCATGCCGCCACCACCCACGCTAGACCGCCCAAGAGCCCCAGCGTGAACCAGCCGAGCCTGATACCGCGCCCGCTCAACCGCATGGCACCCACCGCCGCGGTCCCTACACCAGCCCCCACGACTGCTACCGTGAGCATGACGGCCGTGCGCAGGGGAAGAGGAAAGCCCAGGTACACCAGTCTCGCCAGGAGCAAGCCAACCGTGCTTATCGCCGCCGCACGCAAGGCGTCTCTGCCCAGGCCACGCAGGTGTATCATGCGCACCGATCGCGCGTCTCCTCGGTCGAGCGACTCCCGCGTGCGCCGCACGTCGATTGTGTTGCGGCGCCGCGTCCAGCCCATGCCCAGTTGCCCCAAGTACGCCACAACGAGGCCCACTGCTACACCTACGCCGGTTCCGAGGGAGCCAGGTGCACCCGCCACGGTGGCGGCGGCCGCAACTGCGCCCAGCCCGTAGTCGGGGTACCGCACGGCACCCACAGGCAGCACGTCAAGCGCGAACAGCTCCAGCACCGCACCGACCACCGCCCCCGACGTGGGATCGCCCAATATGGCGCCGGCGACGGTTCCCGCGACCAGGGGCCGCGCGATCATGACCTGCGGCACCGTCACCAGGTCGAGGCCCACCACCGTGCCCCACAACAGCAGCAGGACCGTTGTCTCCATCAAACGAGCTCACCCAGGGCGACGGGTTTGGCCGTGGGCACGTCCTGCGCCGTGACCGCGATCCCGTCGTCAATCAGCCGCCGGAGCTGGCGCACCTCGTCGTCCGTGAGATACACGTATGAGAGGCGCTCCTTCCTCCCGACGTCGTCGTGAACGCCGCCGATGTTTACTTTCATCACGGGCGCGTGACGTTCGTACAGCTGAACGAGGGTCGCGATGTCAGCGAGGAGAACGATCGTCCGCTTGCCGTCCTGGACCCATTCCGGAAAGCAGGCGGCGGCTTCTTCCACGGACACGAACTCGACCTCCAGGTCGGGCGGCACCCCCAGCTTCATCAGGTCGCGCTCCCACTGGCTGTTGCACACCTCGTCGTTAACCAGGACGATTCGCCGCACGCCCATGGCTTGCACCCAGCCCACGACGACCTGACCGTGAATCAAGCGGTCATCAACACGCACCAGATCGACGCTCATACAGAGATGGTCCTGACCGACCGTCCCGCCGTCGCGACCGCCCGCTCCGCCGCCGCAGGCGCCGTCAGATCGCGGTGATAGACGAAGTCGAGCAGCATTGGAAGATTGACACCGGCCACGACCGCGACGTCCGTGCGGCCCTTCACTCCGCGCAACACGGCCTGGAGACAGCTTCCGGCAGGCATATCGACGAACACGACGGCCGGACCCGGCCCTATGGCCTCGACCACCGTCTCCTGCAATCGCTCGAGCCCCAGGTTCCTGTTGCTGATGGGCACCAGCGCGTCCGTCTCGCCGGTGATCTGGTGAACCGCCGCCGCCAGAGCCTGCGCGACATCGCCGTGCGAAACCAGAACGCCGCGGAGAGCGTCACTCATAGTCCTCTAAGAGGTACTCCCGCAGCTCCGCCTGTTCCGCCATCCGTTGAATCAGCCGTTCGTTGAACTCCAGGGCAGGATCGACTCCGCTGTATCGCAGCAGATGATTCATCGCGATGACCTCGCAGATCACCGTGATGTTCTTTCCAGGATTCAGCGCGATCATCACCTTGGGCAGCTCCACGTCTAGGATCGTCGTGGACTTGGTGTCCAGCCCGGTTCGATCCGTCTCGCGGCCCTTTCTCCATTCCTGCAGCTCCACGACGACCTCGATGCGCTTCTGCTGTCGCACGGCGCGCACGCCGAAGTGTGCCATGACGTCCACCAAGCCGACGCCCCTGATCTCCATGTAGCGATGGGCCAGCTCATGAGCGCGCCCGATGAGAACGTCTGTGCCGCGCTGTGTAATGTGCACCACGTCGTCGGCTACCAGTCGATGACCACGCTCCACGAGATCCAACACACATTCGCTCTTGCCGATACCCGACTTGCCCACGAACAAGAGCCCGACGCCGTAAACGTCCGCCAGCGACCCGTGCACCGTCGTGGTCGGTGCGAACACTTCGGACAGGTACGGAGTGATCCGGCGGTAGAACTCGGCCGTCTTGAGCTTGGAGCGGATTACCGGTATCCCCCGCTCCTTCGCAAGCCGGATCAGCTCGCGCGGCGCGGTCTGCCCTTTGGTTACAAACACGCAGGGAAGCTCGTAGCTCATGAACGTCTCGAGCGCGGCGCGGCGCTGAGCGGCGGAGAGAGATCGAAGGTATGCGATCTCCGTCTCGCCCAGCGCATGCAGCCTCTTGCTCGCGAACCGCGCAGTGAACCCCGCGAGTACCAGCCCGGGGCTCGACACCTCCGGGACCGACACCGCGCGGTCGAGGCCCACATCGCCGGTGAGGGCTTCAAGCTGAAGTGACTCGCCCTTGCGATCCAGGATGTCGCGTATGGTCAGCTTCGGCACCGTACTCACACCGATTGGCGTCGCTTGTTGCGGCGCCCCGTCTTGTCGAGCTGATTGCGGAGCCTGTCCACCGCCTGATCCAGCGCCGAGCGAAAGTCATCGGCTTCGCCCGAAGCTATGTTGACGCGCCCGCGCGGAAAATGCAGATGCAGTTCAACAACCTTGCGGCCGTGATCCGCATCGAACACGACCTCGGCGCGTTGGGGCCGGTGCCCCTTCTTCGCAACCTTCACAACTAGCTCTTCTGCCCGCTGTTTCAAGGCATCTGGTATCTCACAATGACGAGCCGTCACGTTGGTGCGCATTGTGCCGTCGCTCCTTCAGCCTTGTTTCAGTGTTTGGAGAAGATGCTCCTCGGTCTCTTGCGCGGTGCGCTCCCATGATAACCGCTCTGCGAACCGCCTCGCCGCGCGCCCGAATCGCTCCACCATCTCACGATCCTCCGCGAACTCGATGAGCGCCGCGGCAAGGGCTTCGGCGTCTCCGTGCGGCACCAAGAGCCCGGTCTCTCGGTCGATCACCGACTCGCGCAAGCCCGGCCGATCCGATGCGATTGCCGGAGTGCCGCACGCCGCTGCCTCCACGTTGGATAGTCCCCACCCCTCCTTGGCCGAGGGGAAGACCACCGCCCAGGCACGCCGCATGAGGTCGCGCTTTTCCTTCTCCGTCACAAACCCCATGAACATCACGGAATCACCCAAGCTCAACCGGCCAGCGATTCGCTCGAGGCGCCACCGGTCGTCGCCCGTGCCCGCCAGCTCCAGTCGCAAGGGATGTCCCCTGCGGCGCGCGATCGCCACCGCCCGGAGGGCGGTGTCCAATCCTTTATAACGCTTCAGACGCCCGACGTACAGAAACGTGGGCGCGGACGCGCGGCTGTGCACGGCATCGGGCGTGTACCACGAGGAATCCACCCCGGGATAGATGACGCGGATCGCGCTCCGCGTCACTCCGCGTGCCACCAGATCATCGCGCGTGCTCTCGCTGATGGCGTGAAAGGCCGCCCGTCGATAGACGGCCGGGATCGGCCGTTCGCTCGACCAGACAATTGCGGCCACGGGAACGGAAGCCTCCTTGAACACCGTGGTCCCGAAGAGGTGCGGAATCACAACGTAAACCGGGAGCTTGGTCACGAGCGGCAGGTAGAGCGGCAGCTTGTTGATGTCCTCCACGACGAGATCATAGGGACGCTCACCAAGTGCGCGCCGTACCGCCCCTCTTCCCTTGAGGGCGAAGCTGTGCCGCCCGCCCACTCTCTTCACCTCCACCCCGTCTATCTCGGCCGTGTGTGCGGCACCCGGCCACCCGGAAACCACGGCCGTCACTGCGTGTCCTCGCGCAACGAGCCTACGCAATATGGCGAAGAGGTGGACCTCTGCCCCACCCGAATCGGGGTTCTCGGGATCGAGCCAGTTGACGACCAGAAGCCTCACAGGCGCCCGATGCGCCGCGCCACACCGTCCAGGATGCCGTTCACGAACGGCGGTGCCTTCGCTCCCGCGAACCAGTGCGTCAGCTTCAGCGCCTCGTCGATCGCGACGCGGGCTGGCACCCGGTCAGTCAACAATTCGTACAGCGCGATGCGAAGCACGTTGCGCTCGATCAGGCCGATCCGCTCCAGCCGCCAATGCTCGGCACCCTGTTCAATCTCGCGATCGAGGCGCGGAAGTTCCGCGATCACGTCGCCGGCCAGCACCTCCGCCTGCTCGATGGCTCGAAAACAGCGTCCACCGCCAGCGAGCAGGCGCCGCACGACCTCCTCGAGCGGCGGGCGACCTCTGAGCTCCCAAGCGTACAGCAGTTGCAGTGCTCGGGCGCGTGCTCGCGTCTCGTCCCTAAGCACTGCCCTCTATGTCTCGCAGCGCGCTCGCGGTTTCCAGCGCTGCCTGAGCGGCCTCTTCACCCTTGTTTCCCGCGGGTCCACCCGCGCGCGCCAGCGCCTGATCCAGCGTGTCACACGTCAGCACTCCGAAACCCACGGGGATTCCGTGTTGGAGCGATACTTCATTCAGCCCGGTTGCCGCGGCATGCGAGATGTATTCGAAGTGTGGCGTCTCGCCGCGGATCACCGCGCCGAGCGCCACCGCTAGGGCGTAGTTCCCCGTCGCGAGTCCTCTGCTCACGGCCAGCGGAAGCTCGAAGGCGCCGGGCACCCACACGACGTCTACGGAATCCCGGCGATAGCCGCCGGATTCGAGCGCCGACTCGGCGCCGGCCAAGAGCTTGCGCGTCACTGCCTCGTTGTAGCGGCTCACTACGACTAGCGCACGCCCGGAATCAGGGGCACCGCCGGGGCCGGATTGCGGGGGCATGCTAATCGGAGAAGATGTGGCCGAGTTTGTCGCGCTTGACCTCTAGATACTCCCGGTTCTCGTCGGTCGCGTCGGGCACGATCGCCACACGCTCCACAATCTCGAGCCCGTAGCCGTCCAGCCCCACGAGCTTACGCGGGTTGTTGGTGAGGATTCGGATCGAGCTCAGGCCCAGATCCATGAGTATTTGCGCACCGATACCGTAGTTCCTGAGGTCCGGCGCGAATCCCAGCCGCCGATTCGCCTCAACGGTGTCGTGCCCTGCATCCTGAAGCTCGTAGGCCCGGAGCTTGTTCAGCAGCCCTATGCCGCGGCCCTCCTGGTCGAGGTACACGACGACGCCGGCGCCCTCTTGGGCGATCATCCGCATGGCACTCCTGAGCTGCCAGCCGCAGTCGCAGCGGGCGGAACCGAACACGTCACCGGTCAAACACTTCGAGTGCATCCTCACCAGCACGTTCTCCCGCGCCTTCACGTCACCGTAAACCAGTGCCACGTGCTCGGCACGATCGACATCGTTCTCATAGCCTATGATCGCAAACTCGCCGAACGGTGTCGGCAGCCGCGCTTCCGCCACGCGGTGCACGAGGCGCTCGTTCTGGAGCCGGTAGGCGACGAGCTGGGCGACCGTGATGAACGTGATCCCGTGATGCGCGGCGAACCGTTCGAGCTCCGGCCGGCGCATCATGGTGCCGTCGTCGGAGAGCACCTCGCAGATCACGCCGGCGGGATAGAGTCCGGCCAACCGCGCGAGGTCGATGCTGGCCTCGGTATGGCCGACCCGCTGTAGAACCCCTCCCGGCCGCGCCCTCAGTGGGAACACGTGTCCCGGCCGCCTCAGGTCGGACGGCTCCGTCGCCGGATCGATCACCACCTGTACGGTCTTCGCGCGGTCAGCAGCAGAGATCCCCGTCGTCACTCCAAACCGCTTGGCCGCGTCCACACTCACCGTGAAGGCGGTTTCGTAGGCGTCCTCATTCACCTCGGCCATCTGCGGCAACCCCAGGGCCTGGCAGCGCTCCGGTGTCAGAGCGAGACAGATTAGGCCGCGCCCGAACTTGGACATAAAGTTGATCATCTGCGGCGTCACCTGCTCCGCGGCCCCGATCAAGTCGCCCTCCGCCTCGCGCTGCTCGTCATCCGCCACCAGCACGAGTCGGCCCCCGCGAATGTCCTGAATCGCACGCTCAACCGTTCCGAACGGCATCTATGCCCTCCTCTACGCCGGCTGTCGGCTCTCGAGCAGCCGGCGCACGTATTTGCCGATGATATCCGCCTCCAGATGCACGCGGTCTCCCGGCTCGAGCGATCCCAAGGTGGTCTGCTCGCGCGTATAGGGGATGACGGAAATCTGTATCACCCCTGGCTCCGGCACCGCGTTCACCGTCATGCTGACTCCCTCCACCGCGATACTGCCCACCGGGACGCTCAACTCGGCGACGTCGTCGGGCACCTCGATGTCCACCAGCAAGGCGTCCTCTCTCGCTGCCACTCCGCGCACGACTCCGACACCGTCAACGTGCCCCAGCACCACGTGACCCCCGCACCTGTCACCCACCGCGAGGGAGCGCTCGAGGTTCACCCTGTCTCCGACTACGATCTCGCCGAATCGCGTCCGCTCGCGCGTGGTGACGACGGCGTCGACACGAAACCAACCGGCGCCGCGCTCGGCGACGGTGAGACACGCACCGCTCACCGCGATGCTCTCGCCCGGCTCCAGATCGGGATAGGGAGCCTCGATGGTGAGACGGAGGCGATCGCTCTCCCGCTCCACCTGCCGCACCGTGCCCACGGCCGTCACGATACCCGTGAACATAGCTCTCGATCCACCACCAGTAATGTATCGGGTCCCAGGGAGCGACGCTCGGTTACGACCCACCTCGGGGATTCCTCGAGTGACACCGCTCGCCGCGAGGCGAACGCGGGAACGCCCCCGCCCAGCCAGCGGGAAGCCTGGATCCAGTAGAGGCGATCCACCAGATCGGCATCGAGGAGTGCGCCGGCCAGAGCTCCGCCGCCCTCGACCAGTAGTGAGACCACGCCCCTGTCGCGCAGTAGCGCGAGCGCGGCCCCGAGGTCGGCGGCTGCTAGCACGTCCACTCCCAGTTCCTGGAGCTGCGGGACCCCGCGCCCTTCGGCATCGCCCCCTCCAACCGCAACCAGCACAGTGGGCACCTCTCGGGCCGTCTCGACGATCCTCAGGTCGGCCGAGAGCTTGCCCGAAGCGGTGAACACCACGCGCGTTGGCGCCGCGCGGGGGCAGGTTGAGCCGCGAACCGTGAGCTCCGGGTCGTCGGTTTCCGCGGTGCGGCGTCCCACCGCCAGGGCGTCGAACCCGGCGCGGAGCCACTGCACGTAGTCGCGTGCTTCCTCGCTCGAGATCCAGCGCGACTCACCACTCCGGTCGGCTATGAATGCGTCCAGCGACGTTGCCAGCTTGAGAGCCACAAAGGGGCGTCGGGGTCGCACGCGCCCCCACAGAAACGGGGCGTTCAGTGCCGCCGCTCGCTCGGCCAGGAGCCCGATCTCCACCTCGATGCCGGCCGAACGGAGCCGCTCGGCGCCGCCGCCCGCCCGCGGATCCGGATCGCGCACCGCAAAGACCACGCGGCTCACCCGAGCTTCGATCAGGGCGTCCGCGCAGGGGGGTGTTTTGCCGTGGTGTGCGCACGGCTCGAGGTTCACGACCAGGGTCGCGCCCTTGGGGTCTTCGCACGAGGCGATTGCCCGGATTTCGGCGTGGGGCTCTCCGAACTCCGCGTGGTAGCCCTCTCCGATCGGCTCCTCGCCTCGCAGCAAGACCGCTCCCACCAGCGGGTTCGGCGACACCCTGCCCCAGCCCCTGAGGGCGAGTTCGAGCGCCCGCTCCATCGCGTCGAGCTCTCGCACAGCTCAGACGAGGCGGACGCCCTCGCCCGCCACGACCTCGCCCACTACCCACGATTCCACGCCTGCCCGGGAGGCGACCGCTCTCACAGGATCGACGTCGGAGGGCGGCACGATGGCGATGAGGCCCACTCCCATGTTGAACACCCGGTACATCTCGTCGTCGCTCACCCCTCCCCGCTCGGCGAGTAGCCGGAATATCGGCGGCACGGGCCAGGCCGCGCGGTCCACGCGGGCCGCGCAGCCAGTGGGGAGCGAGCGGGACAGGTTTCCGGGGATGCCGCCGCCCGTAATGTGAGCCAGAGCGTGCACGCGGCCGAGCGATGGGGAGATCGCGTGCCAATAGGATCGGTGGATCGCGAGAAGCGCGTCACCCACGGTCGCGCCCAGCTCCCCCAGCTCGCCGTCCGCCTCGAGTCCCATCGTGTCGAATACGATGCGGCGAGCAAGGCTGTACCCATTCGTGTGGAGTCCGTTCGACGCGAATCCAACGAGCGTGTCTCCCACCTCCACGCGACTGCGGTCGAGCACTCGCTCCCGAGGAACCACTCCCACGATCGTACCCGCGAGGTCGTAGTGGCCCGGGGCGTACATGTCCGGCATTTGCGCGGTCTCGCCGCCGGCCAGCGTCATCTCGTGAGCGCGGCAGCCTCGCGCGACTCCCTCCACCAGTGCGGCCACCGTGTCGGGAGCCACGTTTGCGCCGGCTATGTAATCGAGAAAGGCGAGCGGCGTCGCGCCGTGCACGAGGATGTCGTTCACGGAGTGGTTGACGAGGTCCTCGCCCACTGTGTCGTGACGGCCCGCCCGGATGGCTACCAACACCTTCGTGCCCACTCCGTCGGTACTCGTGACCAAGACCGGCTCGGCCACGTCGGGCGGCACACGCACCATTCCTCCGAAGTCGCCCACGATTCCCGTCGCCAGCCGGGTTCTGGTGGAGGCCACGGTCTCGGCAATGCGCCGTTTCAGCTCCTCGGCGCGGTCGAGATCGACGCCCGCCCGGCGGTACTTATCGGTCGGGCTCATCCATCGCCCCCACTCCCGTCCCCCAACTCGAACCTCACCAGTTCCGCGAACTGCTCCACGCGCTCGCTCACCTCGTTGGGCCCGATCTCTTTCAGGCGATCGACCGAGAACTTCTCCACGGCGAACGAACCCATGGCGGCCCCATAGACCATAGCCCGGCGCATTCCCTCCTCGGACAGATCCGACGATCGCGCGAGCTCGCCCATGAATCCGCCGGCGAACGCGTCGCCCGCTCCGGTCGGATCGAACACTTCTTCAAGTGGGTAGGCGGGAACGTAGAAGATGCGCAGCTCGTTCACGAATACTGCGCCGTACACTCCCTGCTTGATCACCACCGCGCGCGGCCCCCGCTCGAGTATCCAGCGTGCAGCGCGGTAGATGTTCCAGTCGCCGGACAGCTCCCGCGCCTCCGAGTCGTTCAGCATGACGAGGTCGATCTTCGCCAGCAGCTCCAGTAGGGGATCACGCGCCTGCTCGATCCAGTAGTTCATGGTGTCGCAGACCACGAGCGCCGGTTTCTCGATCTGATCCAGCACGCCGAGCTGGAGCCGGGGGTCGATGTTGCCGAGGAACACCAGCTGAGTGTCGCGGAACTCTTGCGGGATCCGCGGATTGAATTCGGCGAATACGCCGAGGCGTGTCTCCAGCGTTTCCCGATCGAGGAGATCGTAGGAGTATCTCCCCTTCCAGTAGAAGCTCCGTCCTGCACGCCGCTCGATGCCCCTGAGGTCCGCGCCCCGATCCGCGAGCTGCTGCAGCTCGCCTTCCGGGTAATCGTCTCCGATCACACCCACCACCCGGACTTCGTGAAACAGGCTAGCGGCGTAGCTGAAGAAAACCGCCGACCCGCCGACCATCGGGTCACGCGCTCCGAACGGCGTCTCCACGCCGTCCAGAGCTATGCTCCCCACGACCAGCAGGTCTCCCATCACATCCGCTCCGGGGCCGTGACTCCCAGGAGGCCCAGACCGTTCGCGAGGACGATCTTTGCCGCACGGGAGAGCACTAGTCGGGCACTCGACAGCTTCTCCTCGACTCCCAGCACGCGATGGTGGTGATACCACGCGTTCACGATCCTCGCCAGCTCCTCCAAGTACGTCACGATGCGGTGCGGCTCCAGGGCGCCCGCGGCCCGTGCCACCACATCGGGGTACTCGGCCAGATGTTTCAGGAGCTCCTGCTCCTCCGGCTCGCTGAGCAAGCTCAAATCGACCCCAGCGGTCTCAATGTCGTGGGGATCGATGTCGGCGTTGCGCATTATGCCCGCCATACGAGTGTGAGCGTACTGCACGTAGTACACTGGGTTCTCCTCCGACTGTTTCGTCGCGAGGTCGATGTCGAATACGAACTGCTGGTCGGGTCGCCGCATCAGGAAGAAGTAGCGTGCGGCGTCCACGCCGGTTTCCTCGCATAGGTCACGCAATGTGACGAACTCTCCCGACCGCTTGGAGAACCGTACTTCCTCACCGTGCCGCTCGACCTTCACGAGCTGATAGATAACGACATCGAAGAAATCATCGGGCATGCCGAGTGCCCTCAGTGCCGCTTTCATGCGGGGCACGTAGCCGTGGTGGTCCGAGCCCCACACGTCGATCGCGCGGTGGAAACCGCGGGCGGCTTTGGCGCGGTGGTAAGCCAGATCCGGCAGGAAATAGGTATATGTGCCGTCTTGTTTCCTCAGTACGCGGTCTTTGTCGTCTCCGTGGTCGGAGGTTCTGAGCCACAGCGCGTCGTCGCGCACATAGGTGAGGCCTCGGTCGGCGAGGGCGACCAGGGTCTCCTCGAGCGCCCGGGACTCGTATAGCTCCGTCTCACATGTCGTGACATCGAACTTCACCCCGAAATCCGCCAGGTCCTTGTCTTGTTCCGCCCGCTGCATAGAGACCGCGATGTCGCGGCAGCGTGCTATCCCTTCCTCGGCCGGCAGGTCGGCGAACTCCAGTCCCTCCGTCTCAAGCACCTGCTGGGCCAGTTCTCGCAGGTAGTGGCCGTGATAGCCCCCGTCGGGGATCTCCGCGTGGCGACCCGCCGCCTGCTGGACGCGCGCCCAGAGTGATGCGCCAAGTCGTTCGATCTGTACGCCGGCGTCGTTGACATAGAACTCGCGGGTCACCTCATGTGCAGTGGCCTCAAGCAGCGCTGCGATCGCGTCGCCAATCGCCGCGCCTCGCCCGTGCCCCACGTGCAGTGGCCCGGTCGGGTTCGCGGAGACAAACTCGACATTCACCCTCTTACCGCGACCCCCTGCCGACTGGCCGTAGTACACGCCCTGCTCGAGTATGGTGTGAAGTACCTTTGTCAGGGCGGTCGGGACCAGCCAGAAGTTGATGAACCCGGGACCCGCGATCTCGATCTTCGAGACCAGTTCGGGAGCATCCAGCGCCGCCACGATTCGGGTTGCCAGCTCGCGCGGTTTCCGGTTCAGCCTCTTGGCGAGTCGCAGTGCCACGTTGGTGGCCAGGTCTCCGTGGCTGGGATCCCGCGGCCGTTCCAGAGTCACGACCGTGTCGGCGATGCCCAGGGTGGCCAGTGCCTGTTCTACCGCGGCGCGGAGCCGGTCGGCTCCCTGGTTCAGGACTCTGCTCCGGTCGATCGGGTGAGCTCTTTCGATTCGGCTTTGCCCGGCTCCTTCTTCTCTTTCGTTTCCTTCCCCGCTCCTTTTTCGTCTTGCTTGTCGCCGGCGCGCTTGTAGTCGGTGACGTAGAAGCCCGACCCCTTGAAGTGAAGGCCACCGCCGCCCGTGATCAGCCGCTCACCCGGGGTGCCGCATTGGGGGCACCTGGCCCGAGACCGGTCGGTGATCTTTTGGAACTCGCGGTACTCATGACCGCAGCCGGGGCAGCGGTAGCTATACGTGGGCATCGCGCAGAATCTCGTAATCCCAATAGGGAAGCCAACTTAGCGGGTCCCTGCGGGGGGGTCAAGCGGCGGACCAGGGGCATCGTCGCCTTCGACGACACGGCGCGGAAGAGACGTGCGGAGAGCTATGATTCTTGTCATGCCCTCTGCCGCGCTCGCCTACATCTCACGAGCTTCGCTGAAGGCGGCTTTTTTCCACGGCTTCCACCGGTCCGTCGCCTGGGAGTGCATTCCCGGCCTCGTGCTCCTCAACTTTATCGAGTCTCAGCAACGGTTCGAGGATCCGCTCTTCTGTCCTGCAGCTCGTCTCCCGGTTGCTCTTGACCGCTTGCATTGTACGCCGTCCGCGGGTCGCCACACTCACCGCCGCCCGGCCAAGAACTCCCGAGCTACCTCTCTCACGGAACGCCGCTCGACATCCACCAGGTAGTTCATCCGACGCATCGTCTCCTCGTCGATCGTCCCGCCCAGCGAATTGAGCGCCTCCCCGACCTCCAGATGCGCCTCGAGTAACTGCCTCCTAACCACGGGGACCGCGTCGTAAGGTGGGAAATACCCCCGATCGTCCGCGAGACGGACCAAACCGAGCGACGCAATCTGCCCGTCCGTCGAGTTGGCGGCGATCACGTCTACCCGCCCCTCGGCGAGCGCTCGATAGATGAGCCCCAGATCCATGACCGCGGCCGTTCGGTCGAAGCGAAACCCGTATGCCCGCGACAGACCCTCATAGCCATCCGCTCGCTCCGCGAACTCGTAGCCGAAACCGGGCCGCCACCGAGCCGCGAGCGGCGCAACGTCGGAGTAAGACTCGAGACCATATCGTTCCGCGTCCGCACGGCGCACGAGCATGGCGAACGTGTTGTTGAAGCCGAACGGCGCCGTCCACACGAGACCCCACCGCTCCGCGTATATCGAGTCGAGATGACCCTGCACGACCGTCTGGTCCTGCTCGGTCGGGAGCTCCAGAATTGCGGCGTGCGCGGTGCCAGTGTATTCCACGTAAACATCAATCTGCCCCGAGACGATTGCCTCATGACAGATGAAGGTACCCCCGAGGTTGAGCCGCCGATCAACGGTGAGCCCCACCCGCTCGAGCTGCTGTGCAACAATCTCTCCCAGGATGATCGACTCGGTGAAGTTCTTGGAGCCGACCACGACGTCGGCCCGCTCGCTGCACGCCGGCAGGGACGAGAGAAAAAGCGGAAACAGCAGCGCGCCGCGCGCCGAGAAGGACGATCGCGCTCGCGGCCGCCCGCGGCGGGTGATCGTGACGCCCAAAGGCAGTCCAATCACTATGGCGATCAAGGTCTCCGCGTTAGGCGGCGACTTCGGTGCGCCGTGTGGTCATTTCGGCAGGACCTAGGGGACTCGCGAGTGCCGTTCCACGCAATCTGGCGCGGGCAACGGTACGGCGCGAGGGGGGGGGGCGGGGGGGGCGGGAGTGTGGCCCCCCCCCC
>JBHIEQ010000017.1:0-16633 GCA_046760725.1 Gemmatimonadales bacterium | reverse complement strand
CGCACGTCACGGTTCCGCCCGCCATCGTTGCCCTCCTCGAGTCACCGGACAACCGGGTCGAAGGGTTTCTGGCAGCAGGCCACGTATGCACCGTGATGGGATGGACAGAGTACGAGCCGCTCGCGGCGAAGTATCGCGTGCCCATCGTAGTTACGGGATTCGAGCCGCTGGACATCCTGGAGGGAATCTTGATGGCCGTGCGTCAGCTCGAAGAGGGGCGGCACGAGGTCGAGAACCAATACGTGCGCTCGGTGAAAAGAGAGGGCAACCGACACGCTCAGGAGCTGGTGCAAAAGGTGTTCCAGCTGGTGGATCGCCAGTGGCGCGGGATCGGCAACATTCCCGCAAGCGGGCTCGGCCTGCGCCCTGAATTCGCCGACTTCGACGCCGAGGTGCGATTCGGCGCGCACACGATCACCGCGGACGAGCCCTCCGAGTGCCGCGCCGGCGACGTACTGCGCGGAACGCTGAAACCGACCGAGTGCCCGGCCTTCGGCACGCACTGCACGCCCGAACAACCGCTGGGAGCGCCGATGGTGTCATCCGAAGGCGCGTGCGCCGCATACTACAACTACGGCCGGTTCCGCCCCGGCGAGAAGGTGTCGCACCATGGGTGACTCCGGGTCGGCCCCCCGCGGTGCAACCTGCCCCCTCCCCGCTTTGGAGCACAGTCAAGTGCAGCTGGGGCACGGATCGGGTGGAAAGATGAGTGCCGCGCTGCTGCGCGATCGGTTCATGCCCTACTTCGCGAACGACATACTGGAGAGGCTCGGTGACGCGGCCGTCGTGAATCTGGCGTCGGAGAGAATCGCCGTGTCCACCGACACGTTCGTGGTGCGCCCGCTCGAGTTCCCCGGCGGCAACATCGGCTCGCTCGCCGTCAACGGGACGCTGAACGACCTGGCGATGATGGGCGCGCGACCGCGATACATCACGGCCGGGTTCGTGCTGGAGGAAGGACTTGCCATCGACTTGCTGGATCGCATACTCGCGGCGATGGCCGATGCAGCGCGCGCGGCCAAAGTACCGATAATTGCCGGCGACACGAAGGTCGTCGAACGCGGTAAGGCCGACGGAGTGTTCATCAACACTACGGGTATCGGCGCGCTCGATTCCTCGTTCGCCCCCGCTCCGGACCGCGCAGAGGCCGGAGACGCGGTGATCGTCAGCGGACCCATAGGCCGCCACGGCATGGCAGTCGTGGCCGCGCGTGAGGAGCTGGAATTAGAGATCGAGATCGAAAGCGACTCAGCCAACCTCGTGCCGCTCGTCGAAGTGCTGCGTCGCTCCGCCGGTGAATCCGTTCACGTGCTTCGGGACCCGACCCGAGGCGGCCTCGCGAGCGCGCTGAACGAGATAGCGGCGGCCGCCGGTGTGGGAGTGGAACTGGAGGAGGACCACCTCCCCATCCCCAAGCCTGTGGCGGCGGCCTGTGAGGTGCTCGGCTTCGACCCCCTTTACGTCGCGAACGAGGGCATCCTCGTTGCCTTCGTGGCCGCAGCGGCAGCCGAGGAGGCCGTCGCGGCTCTACGGTCGTGTCACGTGGGGGAGCACGCCGTAGTAATCGGCCGCGCTGTGAGTCAACATCCGCGAATCGTGGCACTCAAGACGCGAATCGGCGGGACCCGCGTAGTGGACATGCTCCCCGGCGACCAACTGCCCAGGATTTGCTGAGCGGGGCCGAGGAAGGACCAGACATCCGACGCAGGGCATGCGCGTTGAAGCCGGCAGGCAGCGCCCCGCGCCGCCCTCCCCGCTGTCTCGCCCAACCGTGCACCGCGCCTTATAATGACAGCTGGATCCCCATTCGACGCTCGGCAGTGGGGTGGTGAACCGCAACGCTCCCGGCCCGGCGGCGCACCACGAGAGCCGCGGCCGCTTACACAATCGATCTCTCGCAGGAAGGATGGTTCGATGGCCGACGTTGAAATCATCCTGGACACGGAGCACCGCGGACTCTCGCGGCGAAACTTCATCAAGGGGGTCATAGCGGCCGGCGCAGCGGTCTCATCCGCCGGCTACCTGTTCCGATCGCCCGACGGCTTGAGAGCGACACCCACCGCTCAGGGTGCTGTCGAACGTCTCGTCACACTGAGCGTCAACGGACAGCGGCGCAGGGTCGACGTGCTCCATCAAGAGACTCTGGCGATGACCTTGCGCTACAAGCTCGGCCTCGCCGGCACGAAGCTCGGCTGCGACCGCGCGGAGTGCGGCTCGTGCACGGTGCTCCTGGACGGTGTGCCCGCGTACTCCTGCTCCGTCCTCACCCACTCGGTGAGGGACAAGGAAGTCACGACGATCGAGGGGCTGGCCGGCTCGAACGGCCGGCTGCATCCGGTACAGCAGGCCGTGGTGGACGAGGGAGGCTTCCAGTGCGCCTTCTGCGCGCCCGGTTTCATCATGAGCATGGTGGCACTCGTGGAATCCAACCCCGGTCCCACCCGCGAGGAGGCGGCGCAAGCACTTGCCGGCAACCTGTGTCGCTGTGGCGACTACAACAAGATCCTGGACTCGGCCATGCGGGCCGCGCAGTACGCGCGGCGGCGCGCCTAGGAGGTGAGCGGCATGGCGGAGAAACTGATCGGCAAGAACATCACGCCGCCCGACCTGGTGGCGAAGGTGACGGGAAGCGCCAAGTTCGCCGAAGACTTCAGGGCGGAGGGAATGGTATTCGCAAAGCTGTTGCTCTCGCCGATGCCGCACGCCAGAGTGCGGCGCATCGACGCGAGCAAAGCACTGCGCATGCCGGGGGTGATCGGTCTTCTGACCCCCGACGAGGTACCCCAGCGCGACCCTCCCGGCGAGCCCGCGCTCACGAGCGAGCCGCTCTACATGGGAGAGCCAATCCTGGCGGTGGCGGCGCAGGACGAAACCACGGCGGCCGAGGCGGTGGAGCTGATCGATGCGGACCTCGAGCCTCTCCCCTTCGTGATCGATCCCCTGGAGAGCCTGAGACCCGGCGGCCCCAACGCGAGGACGCAAGGCAACACGTTCTTCGACCGGGAGATCCGGACGATCAAGTGGACGGCCGAGGATTTCGCCGCGGCGGGCGAGGATCAGCTGCCGATGGGTACGCCCGCCGAGGAGTGGGCCGTGGGGAACGTGGAAGCGGGGATGCGGGAGGCGGCCCTAGTGCTCGACGAGACCATCGTGCACCAGAGCCTCACGCATCATCCCATGGAGCCCAGAAGCACGATGGCGTACTGGCAGAACGGCAAGCTGTTCCTCCATGGCTCCACCCAGAGCACGGCGCGTACCCGCGCGGCGCTGGCCCAGCAGCTCGGCCTCGAGTTGGACCAGGTCGTCTTCATTGGCGAGTACTGCGGTGGAGGGTTCGGCTCCAAGATCAGGGGCAGCACGATCCAGTTGGTGCCGGCGCTACTGTCCAGGAAGATCGGGCGCCCGGTGATGCTGCGCATCACGCGCGACGAGGAGAATTACATCGGGCGCGCGCGGCCCGGGTTCCAGGCCCGCGCCAAGATCGGGTTCCGACGGGACGGGCGCGTCAGCGCGATCGACCTCTACATCGTCCAGGACGGAGGCCCCTACGGCCGCTCGGGTGACTTTCTGACCGCTGCCAGCGTCGCCTCGCTCGCATATCAGCCGCTCACGATGCGATTCCGGGGAGTCACCGTGTACACCAATACTCCGCCGCGCTCGGCACAGCGCGCGCCGGGCGGCGCCCAGATCAGCGGCATGCTGGAGCCGCTCATGGACAAGGCGGCCCGCGAGCTGGGTATCGACAGAGTCCAACTCAGACGCGTCAACGCGCCGGGCCACGACGCCTGGGTCGGCCGCAATCGGAGCCCGATCACCAGCGCCTACGTGCGCGAGGCGCTCGACAAGGGCGCGCGGCTGTTCGATTGGGACGCCAAGCGAGAGCTGAGCGGCCGGCGCCGCGGCACGAAGGTCACGGGGGTAGGTATCGGCCTCGCGCCGTTCGTTGGCGGCAGTATCGGTTACGACGGGCTGCTCGTCATCCGGCCCGACGGCAAGCTCTACGTGCATCAGGGAATCGGCAACCTCGGCACCCACTCGGTTGCCGACACCGCGCGCGCCGCAGCCGACGTGGTCGGGATGCCGTGGGAGCGAGTGGTCGTCGTGTGGGGTGACACGTCGAGGCATCTCCCCTGGAGTTCGCTCCAGGCGGGAAGTCAGACCACACACGCTCACACCCGGGCCAACCACGCGGCGGCGATGGACGCGGTTGCCAAGCTCCAGGAGATCGCCGCTCTCGATCTGGGCGGATCGCCCGGCGACTACGAGACGGCCGACGGTCGCGTGTACCGGGCTTCCGATCCTTCCCGCGGCATGAGCTTCGCTCGAGCGGCGCGCCGCGCGATCGAGCTGGGCGGCAAGTACTCGGGAGGGGAGGTCCCGGAAGGTCTGCACGAGATGACCAAGTCGTCGGTCGCGGCTCTCGCGGGCGAGGGGCTGGTCGCCGCGGCCAAGGACACCTACGGACGGGAGGGCGGCACGTGGTCGTTCGTAGTGGGGTTCGCGCTAGTCGAGCTGGACGTCGAGACCGGGGAGGTAGATCTCAAGGAATACGCCGCGGTCGCCGACTGCGGGATCGTGGTCCACCCGAGAAACCTTGCGTCGCAGCTCCACGGCGGAGGCGTCCAGGGCTTCGGGATAGCGCGCAGTCAGAAGTGGGTGTTCGACCCGCACTGGGGAGCGCCGTTCGCGCACCGGCTCTACACCGCGAAGCCGCCCGGCATGCTCGATGTCCCGCTCGCGATGCAGTGGGACGCGGTGAACAGGCCGGACCCGCAGACTCCGGTGGGGGCCAAGGGAATCGGTGAGCCTCCCATCGGCGCGGGATCGGCGGCGATCACGTCGGCCATCGCCGACGCCCTGGGCGGGCGCTGCCTGTGCCGCACGCCGCTCACCACCGACATGATTCTCGCGGCACTCGAGGGGAGAGAGCCACCGCAGCGACCCCTCGAGATCCACGCCTAGGCTGAGGAGGGAACCATGGCAGTGATTCGAGACATGATGCCGGCGTTCCAGCTCTTCCAGCCGACATCGACGGAAGACGCGCTCAGGATTCTGGATCGGTTCGGCGCCCAGTCCTGGGTGCTCGCGGGAGGTCTGGACAGCTTCGACTGGTTCAAGGACAGGATCAAGCGACCGGCTGCGGTGGTGGACCTGGGAGGCGTCACGGAACTCAAGGGCATCCGCGAGACCGGCAGCGGCCTGGAGATCGGAGCGATGACGACGCTCTCCGAGGTCGCCTCGCACGAAGCGGTCGTATCGCGCTTCGCGCTGCTCGCGGAAGCGGCGAGTAACGTCGCCACCCCGCAGATCCGCAACCGCGGCACGCTGGGCGGCAATCTCGCGCAGGACACGCGCTGCTGGTATTACCGCAGCGGCTGGCCGTGCTACCGCGCGGGCGGCAACGTGTGCTACGCCGCCGCGCCCATGGCGATGAACCGCGAGCACTGCATCATTGGAGCCGACCGCTGCGTGGCAGTGAACCCGTCCGACACGGCCGCCGCTCTCATCGCTCTGGACGCGAAGCTCGTGGTCCGGCGCGGTGACAACGAGCGCGTCGTGGACGCGGAAGACTTCTTCATCGGTCCCGGCACGGATATCACGCGAATGACGATCCTCCGGCCGGGAGACATTCTGACGTCCATTCGCGGTCCCACCACGTGGGCTGGCGCCAGGCACTATTTCGAGAAGGTGCGCGACCGCAAGTCGTGGGACTTCGCTCTTGTGAGCGTCGCCGCGGCCATGATGGTGAGCGGGGGCGGCGGCGCGATCGAGCGGGTCAGGCTCGCGGTGAACGGTGTCGCTCCCTACCCGGTGCGACTCGACGACGTGGAGGCTTTCGTCACGGGAAAGGAACCCAACGAGGAGACGGCGCGGCAGGCAGGTGAGCTGGCCATTCGTCGCTCCAGGCCACTCAGGCACAACGACTATAAGCTGCCGCTCATGCGCAACCTCGTGGCGAGAGCCCTGAGAGACGCGGGGGCCTGACGTGGATCTGTGGCGCACCGCGACCAATCCGTGGGGCCAGGAGGTCCTGGTCGGCATTTCATGGGACCTCCTCTGGGCTGCCGTAGTCGCGGGTGTCGCGTTCATGCTGGCTCACTGGGCGTACGTGAGGTTGTGGGCGTCGAGAGAGATCAGGAGTGCGCCGGTCGCGGAGCCCGGTCCGGTTCCCGAGCGCGTGCTGCGCCACACTCTCGCGTCGCGGCTGTTTCACTGGCTCATGGCTGCCGCGATGTTCGGGCTACTGATCACGGCGTTCTTCCCGGTCATCGGAATTCGCTTCCCATGGGTCACTATCCACTGGATTGCCGGGCTCGTGCTGCTGGCGACGGTCATCTATCACGTGATCCACTCGACCATGTGGCACGACTTCTGGGCCATGTGGGTGGGCCGTGAGGAACTGCGCGAAGGCGTGGCTCAGTTGCGGCGCTTCCTCGGTCGATCAGTGGGATCGAAGCCCAGGGCCGGCAAGTACCCGCTGGACCACAAGCTGTACCATCACGTGGTGGCGCTCGTGAGCGTTCTGGCGATACTGACCGGCCTCCTCATGATGTTCCGCGTGGACACCCCCTTCTGGGCGCGCAACCCCTATCTGCTGTCGGACGGTGCATGGGGTGTGGTGTACGTGGTGCACGGCCTCTCGGGTGTGGCGTTGATCACGCTGGTGATCGCTCACGTCTATTTCGCGCTCAGGCCCGAGAAGTGGTGGATCACGCTCTCCATGATCAACGGATGGATAGGGCGATCGGAGTATCTGGCGCACCACGATCCTGAGCGCTGGAAGGTATCGCCGGAGACCTCGCGGAGCCGAGTCGCAGCACCCGCCGAAGAGCAGCCCGTCGCCTGAGTTGACCCGCGAAGAGCTGAAGCAGCGCATCGACACGGTAGAGCAGGCGTACGAGTTCTTCCTCGCATATGCCGCGCAGGGTGTTTCAGGAGAAGCCGGAAGCGACACGGGCGAGGAACTCAGGAGTTTTCTGGAGAAGAGCGAGCGGGCACTGCTCGATCTAGTCGCGGGGTTCAGCGATCTCGTGTCGCGCGAGCGGCCGGAACCCGCCGACTCGTATCGCGAGCTGTCCCAGGTGCTTGGGCGCGACGCCGGGACCACGCGTGCCGCGATACAGGCGATCCTCGCGCGGCCCGCCATCAGCTCTCAGCTGATAGACAATTTCAACGCATCGATTCACGTGCGGGCGCTCCTCACGGACCTCTTTCTGCTGGACGAGCTTCTCGCCGGCTAGACCCACGCCTCCCGAAGCACCCGCAGCACGTTACCGCCCATCGCCTTGGCGATATCGTCGTCCGAGTAGCCGTGCTTCACCATCGCGCGCACGAGATTCCTAGAGCCCTCTGTCGGGTTCTCCAGCCCCTCCACGTACTCGACCTTTTCGTGAGGCGGGTTCTCGGCGCCCCCGCCTCCACCGAACGCCCCCGCGTGCGCTTCCTTGATCGATAGCGCCGCAGCATAGACGTCGTGGAGGCCCACGTGATCGCCGTACACGGTGTCGGGGCCGAACGTCACGTGATCGATTCCGACGAGCTTCTCGATGTACTCGAAGTGCTCCATCACAGATGCAAGGGAGTGCCTCGTGTGATTCCGGGTGAGCGTGGTATGGGGTGCCGCCTCGACGCCTATCACCCCGCCCTTTTCCGCGACCGCGGTGATCACCTCGTCGGGAGCGAGACGGTTGGAGTTCCACAGCGCGCGCGCTCCGATGTGGCTCAGGACGATCGGCTTGTCGCTCACCTCCACAGTGTCGAGCGTGGTCTGATCGCCGCAGTGCGAGCAGTCGATCAGCATGCCGACCTTGTTCATTCGTTCCACCGCCCTGCGTCCGAACACGGTGAGACCGCCGTCTCGCGGCTCCTTCAGGCCCGAGCCCAGGGCGTTCGCCTCGCTGTAGGCGACACCGAGCGCCCGAACGCCGAACCCGTACAGGATCTCGATCCGGTCGAGCTCGTTCTCGATCATCGCGGCCCCCTCGATGGAGGCGATCCATGCGACTCTTTCTTCCTCATGGGCGCGCAGGATGTCGTCAACGCTCGTCGCATGGAACACGAAGTCCTGGTGCGCGAGGTCGCACAGCCGCATGCCGAGGTCGTGTAGCACTTCCGTCCACTTCCAGCCGTGTGGCGACTCGATGTTGAGGATGCCGTCCATCAGGTTGTCGAACACGGCGTCCCAATGAGAGTGCGCGAGCCCCCTGAAAGCCGTGGCCATGCGTCCCTCATGGGTGTACTCGGGCGATCGCCGAATGTCGGCAGGAAAGACGCCCACGTGGTCGTGCAGCGAGATCATCACGTTGGCGGCGATGAGCCGGCTCACGCGCTCTTCTTCGTCTTTGCTGAGTGTTATCTCGTGAGGCGGGACCCGATCCAGTTCCGTTGCCAGGTCGAAGGCCCGGTAATCCCGATCCCGCTCCAGATAACTGAAGGACTCGTATGAGGTACCGCGTTTCGTGAGACTCATCTTCCACGCTCCGGGAAGAACACCCTGAGATTCTCTTCTGGCACGGGACGCGTGTAGCGCGAGACGACGACGAACAGTATTAGACTCGTCACGACGCCCACCTCCACCGCGTCGATCCCGTGCGTCGCGAAGCCGCGCTGCCCCGTGAACTCCCACACGAGGCAGGCCAGGAACCCGCCGAACATGCCGGCCACCGCCCCAGCCGCGGTGCCGCGCCGCCAGTTGAGACCGATCACCACCGGCACAAAGAAGAAGCTCGCGATGAACTTGGTCTGCTCCACCACGATAGCCTGCACGTCGCCGTACTTCTGTAACGCGAAGAAGACCGGTATGAGCGCGAGCGCAACGATGCTCACCCGGTTCACGAACACGAGCTGCGCCTGGCTCGCCATGGGGCGCACGAACTTGCCGTAGAGATCGTGCGCCACCGCCGCGCCCGTAACCAGAAGTATCGAATTCACCGTGGACATGATAGCCGAAAGCATCGCGACGATCAGCAGCGCCCCCACGATGGGCGGTAACACCTCGAACGCCATGATCGAGCTGGCCTGATCCTCGGAGGCCAACGCCGGAAACAGCACGCGGGTCAAGAGCCCGATCGCCAGCACCGCGAGCCCTATGATCAACTGAAACCCGATGGATACGGCGATCGCCTGCTTCACGGTGCGCTCGTCGCGCATGGAGTAGAACCGCGTCATCTCGTAGGGCGCCGCGGCGATCGAGAGGCCGAACGCCGCCCCGAATGCGATGATCTCCTTGGGACCGTAGTACCAGCCGATCAGGCGACCGTCCAGACCCTCCAGAAACGAGATGGATTGCGCGACACCACCCGCGTGATCCAACAGCACGGGCACCGCCACTACCACGCCGGCCACCATAATCAGTGTCTGGAGAAACTCGATGTACGAGCTGCTCCTGACACCGCCGAGCAACGTGTAGAAGGCCGTGCTCGCAACGATCACGAGCATCGCCGTGAGCGGCCGTATGCCGAACACGGCAAGTGCGATCTCGCCGCTCGCCTGGAACTGCGCTACGAGATAGATGGTGTAGCTGATCAGAATGAGAATGCCGGCGAGTGCCCGCGCCCGCTCGCTGTTGTATCTCACCGCGATGTAGTCGGGCACCGTGAGCGCCCCGAAGCGGCGCAGCTTGGGTGCCACGAACAGCGCCGAGACCAGCCAGCCGGACCACACTCCGAACCACGCCCACCAGAAGGAGACGCCCGTCAGGTAGTGACGCCCCAGCGTGCCCACCACGGTGCCCGCCGAGATCTGCGTGGCCGCGAGCACCGCCCCGCCCACGAACGGGCCGATTGTCCTCCCCGCCGCGAGGAAGTCCTCCTCGGTGCGCGTCCTGAAGGCACTCCAGATCCCGATCCCGACTACGAGCGCGAAGTACGAGATCAATACGACGAGAAGCGTGGGATCCATCGGACGATCGCCTCAGACGGCCCCGACCCGCCGGCGCCTCCAGCCGTAGAGCGCCCAGGCGACCGACGACCCCGCGACCAGGAGAACGACGAACGTTTGTGCCGCACCACTCGCCGAGAGCACTCCCGTTTCCGGCGGCAGGCGAACAAAGCTGGGTACGTTGGCGAGGCGCGCCACAGCCCAGCCGTCCCGGCCGGGCTCGAGACGGGGGAAGCCGTCCCTGAGCCTCGCTGTGGAGTTCACCCCCAGGACTCGAAGCGCGACACCCTCTTCCGCCGGGTCGGCCGGAATCTCCGGTACGGCCACGGGAATGCGAGAGAGATCGCCGGTCACGACGTAGCGCAAGTACGCCGTGCGCTGAGCGCTGTACGCTGTAATCCAGTACCCGCCACCGCCTGTCATCGGCAGCCAGCGCCCACTGCCAGGGTCAGGTGTCACGGAGACCCCTCTCAGTCGAATCAGGCTGAGCCGCACCGAGTCGCGCTCCGCAGCCAGCTCGTAGCGCGCCTGGACCACCGCCGAGTCCGGGTGGATCTCGATCGTCACGTCCGCGGCCGCGAGCTGGAGAGCGACGGCCGCACCGGCGAGTAAACCAAGCATGGTGAGTAGCCGATTCTACAGCGCAGCGCCGCGCGCGCCAGGCAACCCCTTATGCAGCGCTCAGAATTGGTTCACATTCAGCTCATTGCACGGCCATGAGCTTACAAGCGGTCGTGGGAGGGAGATCGAATCATGATGATGGGCGTCCCCCGAGAGATACATCGACGTGAGTACAGGGTGGGACTCACGCCCAACGCGGTCCGCTGGTTCACGCAGCGCGGTCACGCGGTCGTAGTGGAAAAGGACGCGGGCCTCGAGGCCAGATTCTCCGACACCGAATACGAGGCGGCCGGCGCCAGGGTAGTGTACTCCAGCGAGGAGGCCTACAAGCGCGCCGACGTGATCTGCCGGGTGGGCACACTGTCGCCGACCGAGCTCGATCTCGTGAGGTCGGGCTCCGTCATATGCGCGTTTCACCATCTGATGGTGGCGCCGCGCGCCACGATCGACCGTCTCATGGAACTCGAGGTGACGGCGATCGGATACGAGCTGATTCAGGACGATCGGGGCGACCGATCAGTGCTGGTCCCGCTCTCCGAGATGGCAGGGGAGATGGCGGTCTTCATCGCGGCCGAGCTGCTTCAGTGCGAGTCCGGTGGGCGTGGCATCGTACTTGGTGCCGTTCCCGGAATCCCGCCGCCCACGGTCTTGATACTGGGAGCAGGCACCGTGGGCCGGAGCGCCGCGCGACGCGCGGTCGCCGTGGGCGCTCAGGTGGTCGTGCTGGACGAGGATCTGGCGAAGCTCCGAAGGTTGACGCGCGAGCTGTCCGGGCCGGTTGTCACGCAACTCGTGACACACGAGAGGCTCGAGCATTTCACCAGGGTCGCCGACGTCGTCATCGGCGCCGTTTTGATCCCCGGCGCGCGAGCGCCATACCTCGTGACTGAGGAGATGGTGAAGCGGATGCGCGCGGGAAGCGTGATCGTCGATGTGTCCATCGACCAGGGCGGGTGCGTGGAGACGAGTCGTCCGACCACCCTCGAGGATCCTACCTTCATCGTGCACGACGTGGTGCACTACTGCGTGCCGAACATGACGGCCAACGTGGCGCGCACCGCGTCGCGCGCGCTCTCCGACGCGGTGAGAGCCCCGCTGAGCCACATCGCGGACGAGGGGATCACCCGGGCGCTTAGAGAGCATCCCGGTCTCGCGGCAGGTGTCTATCTCTACCGAGGCGAACCGGTACACCCGGCGCTGGCCGGCGTCCTGGGCCGTCCGTCGGTGCCCCTCGAGGAGCTGCTGGATCGAGGGGAAGTCTCATGAACTGGCTCGACGACTATAAGTCCAAGCTCGTAAGCGCCGAAGAGGCCGTTTCCGAGATCGGGAGCGGGGACCGGATCTATTACGGCGGCAACGCCGCGATACCTCAGGAGCTGGTCCGCGCGCTCGCGGCCCACGGAGACGAGTTGGAGAACGTCCAGCTCAATCACGTTCTCCTGCTCGGCGACGACCCGCTATCGGCGCCTGGCATGGAAGGCCACTTCAGGCACAACTCGCTGTTCGTGGGACCCGCCGACCGAAAGGCGGTGAACGACGGGCGGGCCGACTACGTCCCGATCTTCCTGCACCAAATCCCTCGGCTGTTCAAAGAGGGCATCGTGCCGCTGGACGTGGCCATGGTGCAGGTCTCCCCGCCCGACGAGCACGGCTTCATGAGCCTGGGCGTGGAGACGCTGGCGTCGGTCGCTGCTTGTCAGGTGGCGGCTACGGTGATCGTCCAGGTGAACGAGAAGATGCCGCGCGTGTTGGGCGACTGCTTCCTGCACGTCAGTCGCGTTGACTCGATCGTGGAGCACACGGAACCCCTACCAACGTTGACGCCCAAGCCGGCGACGGAGGTCGAACAGGCCATCGCAAGGCACGTTATCGACCTGATCCCCCCCGGCGCCACGGTACAGATGGGAATCGGCGGGATTCCCGACGCGATCTACGAGTCCATCGAGGGCACCCTGGATCTCGGGATTCACACCGAGATGATCTCGGACGGCGCGATGCACGCCATCAACCGAGGAGTCGTGACGGGACTCGAGAAGACTCTTCACCAGGGAAAGGTGGTGTGCACGTTCGCACTGGGGAGCGAGGAGCTATACGACTTTCTCGACAACAATCCGTTGATCGAGGCACACCCCGTGAGCTACGTGAACGATCCCGAGGTCGTGAGCAAGAACGACAACATGGTGGCCGTCAACTCGGCGATCGAGCTGGACCTCACGGGACAGGTGTGTTCCGACTCCATCGGCCCCTACATCTACTCAGGATTCGGCGGGCAGGTGGATTTCATCCGCGGAGCGGCGCACTCGCGGGGAGGACGGCCCGTCATCGCCCTTCCGTCGACCGCTAAGGGTGGCGAGATGTCGCGCATAGTGCCGTTCCTCAAGCAGGGGGCGGGCGTGGTGACCAGCCGCGCCGACGTCCACTACGTGGTCACCGAGCACGGCGTGGCACACCTCTTCGGCAAGAACCTCAGGGAAAGAGCCGAGGCGCTGATCGGAATCGCGCACCCCGACTTCCGGGACGAGCTGGAGCGCGCGGCCAAGGAGCGGAAGCTCTTGCCCTGAGTGCGAGCTAAGAGCCGTCACCTTTGACGGCTTTCCCTCCGGACCCCATATTCGCGGCGGGAGGTCCCACGTATGAGACATCGCACCGCGCTCCTCACGGCCACGCTCTGCGGCGTGACCACGCTGCTCGCGGCACCCGCCGCGAGCCAGGAAATCCTGCTGCGCTACGAGCCGCGCGAGCGCATGGTGGTCCGTACTACCTCAGAGACCGATATCGACGTCAAGATGGCGCTCGGCGGACTCATAGGCATGATCGCCGCCATGGGAGAAGGATTGGCCCAGGCGTTCGGTGACACGTCGGACGTCGAGGCGATGCGCGACTCCATCGAGGCCGCGATGGCGCAGTTCAGTGAAGACAGTATGACGGTCCAGATGCGAATGCAGCTGCACCTTACCGAGCTGGTGATCGAAGCGCGGGACGGCAAGTACGTGGTACAGCGCACCATAGATTCGGCGATGGCGCGCATCCGCGCGCAAGATGAGGGATGGGAGAATCAGGATATGGGAGAGGCGTGGCCACAGTCTGCGCGGCTCGTAGTCGACGACCGGCTGCGCGTCTCGGACTTCCAGCTGCTCACGGCCGACACCGCTGCCCGGAACCTTCCGGACTTTCTTCGCTCGCCGCACGGGGGCTTTGCGCTCACGCTGCCGGAGGGCCCGGTGTCTCCCGGCACCACATGGAGGGCCGATGTCACATTTCCGTTCAACTTGGGCGAGACCATGGGAGCGGGTGCCGGTCAGGAGGAGGGTCCTCCCAGCCCCATCGAGCGCGCCGAGCTGGTCTCCCAAGCGCGCATCACGCTGGACAGCGTCCTCGTGCGCGGGCCCGACACGCTCGCCTACCTGCGGGCGCGGGGCGAGTTCGAGCCAGTCACCGAGACACGACAGAACGAGATGGGCGAGGGCACGGCGACCCTATCGGGCGCCTTCGCCGGCGTGTTCGTGTGGTCCACCGCATGGAGCACGTTCGTCAGCGGCAGCTCACGCGCCCAGCTCGTAATGGACGCTCAGTTTGGCGCCGGGGAAGAAGAGCCGGGAGCGGGATTCGGAATGGGGATGCGGTTCACGGTGACGAACAGGTTCCAGGTGAGGCCGTAGGCGGGCGCTGTGCGCAGAGTGCACGGCACAGCGCGTAGCGGCGGGGACGTGCGCGAGCACGCCTTCGGCTAAACGTCATGCCTCTCGCGACCGGTAGCCCGCACGCGAAGTGCCGCGGCGTGCGAGGGCACGGCCCCGGTCGCGAGCGCCCGCGCGGAGTGCAGACCGCACAGCGCGTAGCACTGCGCACCGTCCCCTACTCACACCACTCCCTCGCGTTCTGAAACATCCTGAGCCAGGGTGACGCCTCGAGGTCACGTTTCCACTCCCGCGGCATCCAGCCCCACTGCCACTTGCGGAACACGCGCTCGGGGTGGGGCATCATGGAGAGATGGCGTCCGTCGGGCGAGCAGAGACCCGCGATGCCGCGCGGCGAACCGTTTGGATTGAACGGGTACCGCTCGGTCACCCGATTCGCGTCGTCCACGAACCTCAAGGGTGCTAGCCCCTCACGATCGACACGGTCGAGGATGCTCTCGTCGGGAAACAGCGCCCTTCCCTCACCGTGAGCGACCCAGACACCAAGAGTCGCACCCTCCATTCCCCTGAGCATGATCGCCGGGCTTTCCTGGATCCGGAGCGCGACGAAGCGTGACTCGAAACGACCCGAAGCGTTCTGGACGAACCGCGGCTGGCACTCGCCCGCGATGCCGCGCCATGGGACCCAACCCAGGAGCGCCTCCAGCTGACATCCATTGCACACGCCGAGGCTGAACGTGTCGGGCCGCTCGTAGAACTCGTCGAACTGCCGCCAGAGATCCTCGTTGAACCGAATGACTCCCGCCCAGCCCTTGGCCGAGTCCAACACGTCCGCGAAACTGAACCCTCCAACGAACACTGCCCCGCGGAACCGCTCGAGCGCGACCTTTCCGCTGACCAGATCCGACATCATAACATCCCACGGCTCCAGCCCGGCGGCGTAGAACGCGGACGTCATCTCGCGGTCGCCGTTGCTGCCCTCCTCACGAATGATCGCGACACGCGGTTTGCGTCGTGCCCCCAGCTTCGTGGGGGGCGTCTCTTGCGGCGTGAAGGTCAGCTTGAAGGGCGGCGCCGCTCGATCCCTGAGCCCTTCGCGTTCCTGTGCCACGCATTCGGGGTTCGCCTGGAGCCGGTCCAGCTCGAAGCTCGTGGCCTCCCACAGATCGCGCAGCTCGCGCATGTCGCGGTCCACCACGATGCTTCCACCACACCTGACCGAGACGCGCGGCTCCTCGATTGAGCGCCCGATGGGATAGCACGGTACGTCGGCATCGCGCAGCACGCCGATCACCCTTTCCTCGTTCTCCGCCTCGACTTCCAAGACGAGACCCAGCTCCTCGGCGAACAGGAGCGCAAGGGGATCCGCTTTCCGCTCATCCAAGGAAACCTCCATGCCGCAGTTGCCGGCGAAGGCCATCTCGAGGAGCGCCGTCACGAGCCCGCCGTCGCTCACGTCGTGTCCCGCCGTCACCAGCTCGAGGTCCACGAGTTGTTGCACGGCCTCGAACGCGCGCCTGAGCATCGCCGGGTCGTCCACGTCGGGCGCCTCGTCGCCCACCTGCCCATAGACCTGCGCCAGCGCCGACCCGCCGAGCCTGCGCTGGCCCCGTGAGAGATCTACGTACAAGAGCTTCCCCTTTCCGGGAAGCTCCAGGTCCGGCGTCACGGTCTTCGTGACGTCAGGACACGTGACGTATGCGGAGACGACCAGCGTGCCGGGAGCCTTGACCGTCTCGTCCTTGCCGTCCGGCCCGGGGGCGATAGCCGCCATTGAGAGCGAGTCCTTGCCGCCGTCGATCGCGATGCCCAGCTGGATCAGGATGTCGCACAGTGCCTTCGCCGCGTCGTATAGCGCCGCTCCCTCGCCCGCAAGCTTCGCCGCCCACATCCAATTGCCCGAGCACTTCACATCCTCCAGCGCGCTCACCCTGGCCCACACCAGATTGGTGAGTGCCTCGCCCACGGTCATCCGCGCCATCGCAGGCATGCTCACCAGGCCCTTGATCGGTTGCTCCCCGATCGCGATGGCCGCGCCGGTCTTACCAAAATGGCTCTGTGCAATGACCGCCACGTCGCTCACCGTCAGCTGGAGCGGGCCCGCGCACTGCTGCCGCACCACGAGACCCGTGACACTCCGATCGACCTTCGTGGTGAGAAACCGCTTGGATCCAACGGAGAGGAGCCTCAACACCCGCTCGAGCGCGCTTTCGACCGTGAGATCCTCGGGAAGCCGCAGCGGCTCGAGCACCGGAGGGATCCGCTCAAGCTCGAACGTCTTCTGCGGCATCGCCCCGAGCACCGTGTCCAGCTCCAGGTCCACGGGCGTCGTGTCGTCCGCGGTGTCGTGCACGACAATGCGCCCGTCGCCCGTCACGATCCCGACAAACGCCACGGGCACGTTCTCCCGCCGGCACAACTCATCGAACAAGCCGCGATGCTCCGGTTTCACGAGCAGCGCGTCGTTCTCCTGATACTCCGCTCCCCAGATCTCG
>JBHIEQ010000016.1:0-16658 GCA_046760725.1 Gemmatimonadales bacterium | reverse complement strand
AAGTTCCGCGTCAGACGATCTCCGACCTGGAAGATCGCCTTCACGTGCTTGTGGTACCGTTCGCGGGCCCCTTTGTCCAGCTCGTTGTTACGGCGGCGCGCTTCCAGAACGTCGGGGATGCCGTCGTGTTCCAGGTATTGGTTGAACTCTTCCCCGGTGAGCTGGATCATGTTCGGGCGAGTTGAGGCGCCGAGCACGTAGGTGCCCGGTTCGTGCGTCCGGATGTCCACGAATGTCGTGTCGCCTCGGGCGTGCCAGGCCGTTGTATCAAGCCGATCGTGCCACGATGGCGTCACCAGGCTGATGTCAATGACGCGCTCCGGCGCTATTGCATTCTCGCTCGTCTCGAACGTGCCGTTGATGACGGGGACTCGGATTTCCGTGTTCGGCTCGAGGAAGTAGGTATCGAGCTTGATGAACAGATCATGCGCGAGGAGCAGCGAGACGCTACCCGCGAGGAGGGCAAAGGTCAGTCCGATGCGTTTCTTCATGACTGGGTGCTCGGGTTTAGAGTGAAATCAACGCGGTCCGCTGGAGAATCTAACGGGATGTCCCGCGCAGCCGCCATCACGGTCACGGTCGCGAACCCTAGCGCAAAGCCTTACTTTGCGCTACCAATACGCGAGCCCCCGCACGGGCTCCACGGCCTGCGTGGCGGCGCGCCGCCCAGCTCTGTGGGCTGCGACACGGGTCGCCGATTTCCAGCACCGAGATATCACGCAGCTCTCGTTTGGGCGGCGTTCGAGTGTTCCACTTTGCAAACGGACGTTCGTTGACCGGGAACTCATCACTTGGGGTGCTCGAACTCACGGGCAAGGGGTCGGGATTCATCCGGCTCCGGGCCGCGGGCTACTTCTCGTCCGATGGAGACATCCATGTAGGCCAGAAGTTCGTGCACCAGTTCGGGCTGCGGACCGGAGACGAGATATCTGGAGAGGTCGGTGAGCCGCCGAAGCGAGGCAAGAGTCCGCCACTCAGGAAGCTCATGTCCGTAAACGGTTTCGATCCCAAGTCGGTGCGTCACAGGCCCAATTTCCACGATCTCACTGCGACGCATCCCAAGGAGCGGCTCGTCCTCGAGTGCGGGATGGAGCGGCTGGGGGCTCCGGATCCCACGAACCGCGTCATCGATCTCTTGTGTCCTTTCGGCAAGGGCCAGCGGGCGCTGATCGTCGCTCCGGCCAAGGCCGGAAAGACTATGATGCTTCAGGCCGTGGCCGAGGGAATCGTCAAGAATCAGCCGGAAGCGTTTCTCCTCATTCTCCTGGTGGACGAAAGACCCGAGGAGATCACGGAGATGCAGATGTGCGGGTATGGCGAGGTGGTGGCTTGCAGCTTCGACTTTCCGCCGGAGCGTCACGTGTATCTCGCGCGGCTGATGTTGGAGCGCGCGCGTCGGCGGGTGGAGATGGGTCAGGACGTCGTGATAGTGCTCGACTCCATCACCAGGCTCGCCCGGGCGCACAACAAGGTGGGCGAGTCGAGCGGCCGTACTCTCACCGGCGGACTCGACGCCACGGCCATGGATCAGCCGAAGAAGTTCTTGGGCAGCGCCCGCAACATAGATCCCAAGTTGGGAGGCGGCTCGCTGACCATCATCGGCACTGCGCTGATCGACACCGGCTCGAAGATGGATCAAGTGATCTTCGAGGAGTTCAAGGGAACGGGTAACAGCGAGCTCGTGCTGAGCCGCGAGCTGGCCGAACGCAGAATCTTCCCCGCCATCGACCTCAACTCGAGCGCCACACGCCGCGAGGAACTCCTGCTGGACCCGGAGACCCTCAACGCTTCCCGTGAGCTGCGGCGCCGTCTGGCAAGTCTTCCTCCAGTAGACGCCATGTCGGAGCTGCTCGGTTACATGAGGCACACCAAGACGAACAACGAGCTGGTGCAGCGCATCGTATCGGAATAGCACCGGATGTCGCTGGCCGCGCGCACATGAAGACTTGTCCTCTCGGCCCCTCCGCTCCGGAGGTGAGCGCCGTCGGTTTCGGGGGCATGCCGCTCTCGATTCGCGGACGGCCGCCTGAGAATCAGGCAGTCCGCGTGCTCCACGCCGTGCTCGACGCCGGTTGCACGCTGATCGACACGGCCAACGTGTATTGCCTGGACGATGACGATACCGGACACAACGAACGATTGATCCGCACGGCGTTCGACGGCTGGTCCGGTTCGAGGGAGGCGATCGTCGTGGCTACAAAGGGCGGCCTGAGGCGGCCCGGAGGCGGCTGGGAGCGGGACGCCCGCCCGGAATTCCTGAAGCAGTCGTGCGAACGGTCGCTCCAAGCACTGGGAGTGGAGTGCATCGACCTCTACCAACTCCATGCGCCGGATCCCAAGGTACCCTTCGCTGACAGTGTGGGAGCCCTGGCTGATCTCCAAAGGGAGGGAAAGATCCGTTGGGTGGGGCTCTCGAACGTATCGGTCGGCCAGATCGACGAGGCGCGGGGAATCGTCGATGTCGTGACCGTTCAGAACAGGCTCAACCCGTTTTTTCGGGAGGCGGTGAAGGAGGGCGTCGTTGCGCACTGCGGCCGGCTGGGTATCGGCTTCCTGGCATACAGCCCCGTTGGCGGCGGACGGCTCAATCGGAAGTTGCCTCGCTATCGCGAGCTCGAGTCGATCGCCGCCCGGTACGGCGCCTCGCCGCACGCCATCGTGATCGCGTGGGTGCTGGCTCAGGGCCCCACCGTGATACCCATCCCGGCCGCCCGCACAGTGGAACACGCCCTCGACTCGCTGGGCGCGCAGAAGATCGAGCTCACGGGGGACGACCTCTCGGCGATTGACAAGGCGAGGTTCTCCACGTTATGAACCCAGGCAACAGTCGGAAAGGAACTACAGTGACTGCGATCACGCTCGACCACATCACGCGCAAGCTCGAAGAGCTCAAGCAGGAGATGGACGCGGGTAACCTGCAGCACGGCGAGTATGATCAGCGCCTCGCGCGACTCATCAACGAGCTACGCGATCGGAAGATCGACGCCGACCGTGCAGAGATCACGAGCGCTCTTGACGACCTCCAGGGCCGCGGGGTTATCACGGCTTCCGTGAACGAGCACCTGAAGACGCGACTGGGACTGAGGTAGGTGCCGGGGCCCGGAAAGAAAAAAAGGCGCACCTACCGGTGCGCCTTTCTCATTTTCGCGCGAAGCGAAGAGCCCTGTTGAATCCCAACCATTACGGCTGCGACGCCCGGCTCCGTCACCTGCCTTCCCCGTCCCGGGCCGCGGCCTGACATCGGCGAAGCCCCAAGACGTCGCGGTGGTTCACTGCTGGTTCAACATCGGAGCTCTTCGCCCCGCACATTCAAATTGGGGCGCGGCGGCGAAAGGTGTCAAGCTGGAGAACGGCGACTGAACCGCGGGAGAACGCGGGCACTGGCCCCACTGCCGCCCGCCGGTGTAATCTACTCCTGTTATCCTGACGTTTAGTGTTCAACCGGTCGTCTCGGAGCTCACCATGCAGTGGTACTCACCACGCTCAGTCGTCCGTCGCCGCCTTGCCCTCGCCCTCTTTCTCGTGCTGGCGGCGGCCCCAGTGGCCGCTCAGACCGAGATCACGAGTCCCCGCGCGCAGTTCGGCTTCGCGATCGGCGACGACTATCATCTCGAGAACTACCCTCAACTCAGCGAGTACTGGCACAAGCTGGCGAATCAGTCGCCGCGGATGGTGTTGCAGGAAATCGGCAAGACCGCAGAGGGTCGCCTGCAGCTCATGGCCGTCATCACGTCACCCGAGAACCACCGAAACCTCGCGCGTTTCAAGGAGATCTCGCGCCGTCTCGCTCTGGCCGAAGGACTGACCGACGACGAGGCTCGCGCCCTCGCGCGCGAGGGCCGGGCGGTCGTGTGGATCGACGGCGGCCTCCACGCAACTGAGGTGCTGGGAGCCCACCAGCTGATGGAGACGGTCTATCAGCTCGTCAGTCGCAACGACGAAGAGACGTTGCGCTTCTTGAACGACGTGATCGTTCTCGCCGTACACGCCAACCCGGACGGCATGGAGCTGGTGTCCAACTGGTATATGCGCGAGTCCGAGCCCACGAAGCGGTCCACCAGTGGGATCCCGCGACTCTACCAGAAATACGTGGGCCACGACAACAACCGCGATTTCTACATGGTCGCACAGCCGGAAACCGAGAACATGGCGCGCATCATGTTCCACGAGTGGTTTCCCCAGATCGTTTACAACCACCATCAGACCGGACCGGCCGGCACAGTGCTATTTGCGCCCCCGTTCCGGGACCCGTTCAACTACAACTTCGATCCGCTGATACCGGTGGGGATAGAGGCCGTGGGTGCCGCGATGCACCAGCGGTTCATCGCCGAGGGAAAGCCGGGTGCCACGATGCGCTCCGGGGCCAGCTACTCGACCTGGTGGAACGGAGGTCTCAGGACCGTCGTCTATTTCCACAACATGATCGGGCTCCTGACGGAGACGGTCGGCAATCCGACTCCGGTCGAGATTCCCCTCCTGCCGGACCGGCAGTTGCCCCGCAACGACCTCCCCTATCCCATCGAGCCGCAGGAGTGGCATTTCCGCCAGTCGGTGGAGTACTCGGTCACCGCCAACCGGGCGGTGCTGGATTACGCTTCGCGCAACCGCGAGCACCTGCTCTACAACATCTACCTGATGGGAAGAAACTCGATCGAGCGCGGCAGTCGCGACCATTGGACCGTCCACCCCAAGCTGGTCGAGGCGATGCGCACGGCGTACGAGAAGGACAACCCGCAGGCGGCGGGCCAGCCGTTCGGGCGGTTCCGCGGCATGCCCCGGGAGTACTTCGCCCAGCTCAGGCGTCCCGAGCTGAGGGATCCCCGGGGCTACATACTGCCCGCCGACCAACCGGACTTCCCGACCGCCACCAGGTTCGTGAACGCACTGATCAAAACCGGTATCACAGTGCATCGCGCGACCAGCGACTTCGAGGTCGCGGGTAAGCGGTATCCGCGAGGCTCGTACGTCGTCAAGACGGCGCAGGCGTTCCGGCCGCACCTGATGGACATGTTCGAGCCACAGGATCACCCCAACGACTTCGCCTACCCCGGTGGGCCTCCCATCCCGCCGTACGACAACGCCGGATGGACCCTGGCATATCAGATGGGTGTCGAATTCGACCGCATCCTGGAAGGCTTCGATGGCCCGTTCGAGCGGATCGAGGGACTCGTCGCTCCTCCGGCCGGAACCGTGACGAACGCCTCCGGCACCGCGGCGTTTCTCTTCAGCCACCAGGTCAACAATTCCTTCATCGCGGTCAACCGTCTCGTGAAGAACGGTCATGAGGTTTTCTGGCTGAACTCTCCGATCGAGGTGAACGGCGAGCGCTGGCCGGCCGGAACGATGCTGGTGAAGTCGAGGTCGGGTACGGAGAGGGTGTTGCGCGAGCTGGCGGGCGAGCTAGGCCTCTCGTTCGAGGGCGTGTCCACGATGCCTCCCGGCCAAGTGCTCAACATCAGGCCGGTGCGCGTGGGATTGTGGGATCGTTACGGCGGGTCCATGCCGTCGGGCTGGACCCGCTGGCTGCTGGAGCGATTCGAGTTTCCGTTCGAGGTGGTCTATCCGCAGCGACTGGACGAAGGCGGCCTGGGAGCAGACTACGACGTCCTGGTCTTCGTGACGGGTGCGATCCCCGAGGACGACCGCCAGGGCGGTGCAGGGTTCGGCTTCTTCGGCCCGCCCCCCGATCCCGCGTCGATCCCTGAGGAGTACCGCGACTGGCTGGGCAGCGTGAGCGTCGAGAAGACCGTGCCCCAACTGCTGGAGTTTCTCAGGGCCGGCGGGACGATGATCACCATCGGAAGCTCGATCGCCATGGCGCAGCACGCGGGGCTGCCCGTAGGGAACCACCTGGTTGACGAAAACGGCGAAGAGCTACGGCGAGAGGATTACTACGTCCCGGGCTCCGTCCTCAGTGTACGCGTGGACAACACGCGACCGGTTGCGTGGGGCATGCCCGAGCATGCGGACGTATTCTTCAATCGCAGCCCTGTGATGAAGCTTGGAGATGACGCCGCTCGGCAGGGCGTCGTGCCCATCGCCTGGTTCGATACGCCCGAGCCGCTCCGGAGCGGCTGGGCGTGGGGACAGGAGCGTCTCGAGAACGGCGTCGCGATGGCCGAGGCGGAAGTAGGGAACGGGAAGCTGTACCTCTTCGGCCCCGAGATTCTGAACCGCGGCCAGCCACACGGCACGTTCAAGCTGTTCTTCAATGGGATCTTCCTTGCGCGTGCCGAAGTTGTTGAGATGCCGGCGGCGGGAGGGGAGTAGAAGATGCGCGAATGCTGACAGCTGGCGGCGTCACGGCCGCCGCCGTCCTGGTCGCGGCGGTTGGCGTCACGAGGCCAGGGCCCGCGGACTGCGGGCCCGCGACCGGGATAGCTCGTGCTCCAGGAGCGCTTTAGGACTTCGGCGCCGCAGGTTTGGCCGCGTAGATGAACTCGTAGTAGTCGCGCATCGTCAGCTCCGCAGCTGCCTCCTCGTCGACGATCACGGTCGCGTCGCGGTGCAGCTGTATTGCGCTTGCGGTCACCATGCTGGTGACCGGTCCCTCGACGGCTTGGGCAATTGCTTTGGCCTTGGCCCTCCCGCTCGCAACCAGGACCAGCTGGCGCGCGTCCAGGATCGTCCCGACGCCCATAGTGATCGCATAGACCGGTACATCCTGGCGGCGCTCGAAGAACCGGGCGTTGTCGTCGATCGTCTGTTTGGACAGCGTCTTGAGCCGGGTCCGCGACGTTAAGGAACTGGTCGGCTCGTTGAATGCAATGTGGCCGTCGGAGCCGATGCCCAGGATCTGCAGGTCGATACCGCCGCATTCCGCGATCCGCTGCTCGTACCATTGACAGAAGGCGGGGTAGTTGCTGGTCGTACCCGAGGGGATGTTGATGTTGTGCCGCGGGATGTTCACGTGCCGGAAGAAGTGCTCGTGCATGAAGTAGTGGTAGCTCTGTGGGTGATTCACGGGCAGGCCCACGTATTCGTCGAGATTGAACGTCGTCACGCGAGAGAAGTCAAGCTCCCCCTCTTTGTACAGCCGTACCAACTCTTGATACAGGCCGAGTGGTGTGGACCCCGTCGCCATGCCGAGCACGGCGTTCGGCTTGGTGTTGAGCACTTCGACGACGATGTGCGCCGCGGTCTTGCTCATCTGCTCGTAGTCTCGCTGAATGATGACTTCCATTAAGAGCCTCCGGCTGAGTATTCCCGACCCAGAATGATTTCTGCTGGTTGATCTGTGCACCTGCGAGGGAGACGCTGGAGCTGCGCTCTGCCCGTCGGCCGCTCACGCGGCCTCAAAGGCGGTGACAGCGCGCGCACGGCGTCTCGGCACTCACTGGCGGCGGAGTATCCAGAGTACATCCTGTGGGTCGGTCAGCGTCATGCGATTTCCTTCTACGCCACCGTCCCACACTTCGGACAAGAAGACGATGGTGATCGTCTCGTGTTCCACGCTCACAGTGTAGTCGCACTCATCGTACGTCGCGGTAACGCCATCGACTCGTTGGGTGAGTGTGCATTGTGGCCCGTCATAGAATGCCCAGCGTACGTACTGGGTGTCGTAGCTGTCGCCTTCGTAGACAACGGTTCCCGGTACGGAATGGCCGCCGATGGACTGGGTGTTCCAGATGCCGAGAACGTCATCGATGCCGAACGCGTCACCACAGGTGGGTGCGACAGCGAACCCGAGAACACCAAGCACGGTCCACCGTGCCAGACGTCGCATAGGCGGGCCTCTTCCTTCCCTCAGCTATACTCCATCCTCTGCGGATCCCACGTAACGATCCTGTTCTCGAAGTGGCTTGTATTCGCCGCCAGCGACGGTCCGGCCGCTTTCAAGCCGTACGTGGCATCCTCGACAATGGCCTTCCCGTCTCGCACCGCCGCGATCAGCGCGGCCCAGTGGTCGTCGCGGTCGTCATATCCCTCCGGCGGGGTATAGACCACTTCATCGGGCTCGTTGACGCTGCGCGGCACATCGTAGTATTGGAGAAGGTACTGTCGCGTGAATTCGTCCTGGACGCTCCGCGGGAACGTCGATAACGAGTCATACCCTCCGTATCCCGGCCTGGAGGGGAACGGGGTGCGGCTCAACGTCAGTGTGTTGCCCGCGAACGTCAGCGCCCCTTCGGACCCGACCAGCTTCAGGTAATTTCCCCCACCCCCACCGGCCGCGAAATTCACCCGGATCTGGAGATTGAAGGATGGATGGGTCGACGCCTCGGGATAGTCCACCACACAGGTCAGGACATCCGGCACGTCCCTGCCGTCGTCCCAGTACCGCAAGCCACCGGACGCATAGACCCGCGTCGGTCCGTCGGAACCGATTACCCAATGCAGCCAGGAGAACAGGTGCACGAATAGATCTCCTGCAATGCCGGTGCCGTACGCCTGGTAGTTGCGCCACCGGAAGAACCGAACGGGATCGAACGGCACGCGTGGGGTGTCGCCAAGGAACGTCTCGAAATCGACGGTTTGCGGCGACGCGTCCGGGGGAATGGAGTATTGCCACGCGCCCAGGGATGAATGCCGGTCATTGACCGCTTCCACAAGGATCAGATCCCCTATGGCGCCGGCTCGATACAGATCCTGTGCCTTCTTCATGACGATGGAACTGACACCCTGACTGCCGACCTGGAATTTCGCGTCATACTGTCTCTCGGCCTGTATCACCCGGTGTCCTTCAGCCACCTCCTGCACCATGGGCTTCTCGCAATAGACGGCTTTCCCCGCCCTCATGGCATCGATGCTGATGGCGTCATGCCAGTGGTCCGGCGTGGCCACCAGCACGACGTCGATGTCATCGCGGTCCAGGATCTCACGGTAATCTCTGGTGGTAGCGATCCCCTGACCGTGCACCTCTTTCGCCCGTGTCAACCTGCCGTCATATAGGTCGCACACGGCTGCGAGCTCGACTCCCGGCACGGTCAACGCCGACCGGACATTGTAAAAGCCGATGATCCCCATCCCGATCACGCCCAACCGGATCGTGTCGTTGGCGGCGAATGTCCGGTCTCGATCCGGGTGAGGGTCTCGCTCCAGGACCACCCGTTCCTGTGAAGGCCGCCGTGTGAGGACATAGGGAACGGCGCCGGCGGCCAGTGATCCCCGGGCAAGCTCCTTCAGAAACTGCCTTCTCGAAGGCTTCTTTTCTCGTCGCATAGTGAGTGTCCACCTTTCGCGTAAAGCGCCTAATCGCTCGAGAGTGCGTAAACCTTCATCCCGCTCACTTCGATTTTCTATATCACAGTAACAGGGATCCGGCAAGAACGTTCGCGCCGCCGCTGGACAGCACCTCTCGGCGGCCGCATCTTCTCGCCACAGTAACGAGTTCTTTTCGTCCTGACGCGAAGGAGACCGCCGTGGGCGCCATCATCCTGCTCGCCGTGACGTTGATGAGCCCGGCGTCCGCCGGCAGCACCGCCAGTGACCGGCTCCTGTTCTCGTCGGGCTGGACGCTCCGTTCCTCGGCAGAGCTGAACGTCGGCGGTGAGACGATCTCGCGGCCCGGCTTGAACACATTCGGCTGGCACCGCATCCGGGTGCCCAACACCGTTCTCGGAGCGCTCGTGGAGAACGGCGTGTACGGGGACCCGTATTTCGGGATGAACCTGCGTGACATCCCGGGAACGACGTACCCGATCGGTCAGAACTTCGCTCTGCACCCCATGCCGGAGGACAGCCCGTTCCGCCAGTCGTGGTGGTACCGCAAGGAATTCACGCTGCCGGCGCGGCTACAGGGCCGCAGCATGCGGTTGCATTTCGACGGGATCAACTACCGGGCCAATGTCTGGGTCAACGGCACGCGGATCGCGGACAGCAGCCGGGTGGCCGGGGCATACCGGCGTTACGCGTTCGACGTCACGTCGCTGTTGCGCGTCGGGGAAGCCAACGCGATCGCCGTCGAGGTCTTCGCCCCGGGCCCACAGGACCTGGCCTTCACCTGGGTCGACTGGAACCCCATGCCGGCGGACAAGGACATGGGCCTGTGGGGTGAGGTGTACCTGACGGACAGCGGCCCCGTCGAGTTGAGCAATCCCCACGTGGTCTCGGACCTTCCGTTGCCGTCGCTGGACGAAGCGACGCTCACCGTGAGCGTGGAGGTTCGCAACACCACCGACGCTCCGGTCGAAGGCGTGGTCCGCGGTGCGATCGAGGACCGCCGCTTCGAGACCACGGTGACGCTGGTCGCCGGCGAGCGTCGCACGCTCCGGTTCACCGCCGACGAGCACCCGGCGCTGCGCATCACCAACCCGCGCGTCTGGTGGCCCTACCGGATGGGATCGCAAGAGCTCTACCGACTCGCGCTCGACGCGGAGGTCGCAGGATCCCCATCGGATCGCCAGGTCGTGAGGTTCGGCGTACAGGAGATGAGCTCTGAGCTGACGGGGGACGGGCATCGTCTGTTCCGCGTCAACGGACGTCCTATCCTGGTGCGCGGTGGAGGCTGGGCCCCTGACATGATGCTCCGCCCCGCCCCCCGCGAGCGCCTCGAGGCGCAGTTGCGTTACACGCGGGAGATGGGACTCAATACGATTCGGCTCGAGGGCAAGCTCGAGAGCGATCTCTTCTACGACCTCGCCGACGAGTACGGCGTCCTCTTGATGCCGGGTTGGTGCTGTTGCAGTCACTGGGAGAGATGGCCGCAGTGGGACGACGAGGACTACCGGGTGGGGCCGGCCTCACTGCGCGATCAGGCGCTGCGGCTTCGTAACCATCCCAGCGTGCTCGCATGGTTGAACGGAAGTGACAACCCGCCCCCGGCCGACGTCGAGCAGGCGTACCTCGACGTGCTGACCGAGGTCGATTGGTCCAAGCCCGTTCTGTCGAACGCCACCGACGCCGCCGGCCCCGTGAGCGGCCCCAGCGGCGTCAAGATGCGGGGGCCCTACGATTACGTGCCTCCCTCCTACTGGCTCACGGACACCGAGCACGGTGGCGCCTTCGGCTTCGCCACCGAGATTGGACCGGGTGCCGCCGTCCCGCCCATCGAGAGCCTGGAGCGCATGCTCCCAGCCGATCGTCTCTGGCCCATCAACGAGTACTGGACCTTCCACGCTGGCGGCGGCCAATTCAGGGATCTCGCGCGCTTCACGGAGGCACTCGAGGCCCGCTATGGCCCGGCGACGAGCGCAGAAGACTACGCCCGGAAGGCGCAGGCGCTGGCCTACGAAGGACAACGGGCCATGTTCGAGGCGTACGGCCGCAACAAGTATCGATCCACGGGTGTCATCCAGTGGATGCTGAACGACGCGTGGCCGTCGATGATCTGGCACCTGTACGATTACTACCTGCGCCCCGGGGGCGGCTACTACGGAGCGAAGAAGGCCGGCGAGCCGGTCCACGTTCAGTTCTCCTACGACGACCGCTCGGTGGCCGTGGTGAACGACGAGCAGCGCTCCCACGAGGGTCTGAGGGTGACGGCCCGGCTATTGAACCTAGACTTGAGCGAGGCCTTCCTCGGTGAGGCGCAGATCGATGTTCCCGCGGATGGTGTGGTCCGCGCTCTCACCGTGCCCAGACCGGAGGATCTGTCGCGAACCTACTTCCTCGTGCTGGAGGTGACCGACCCGGCCGGGGAACGCGTCAGCTCCAATTTCTACTGGCTCTCGACGCAGGAGGACGTGCTCGACTGGGAGCACACCCGGTGGTTCTACACGCCGACCACGACCCACGCCGATCTAACCGCCCTGTCCGATCTGGCCGAGACGACGCTGGCGCTCGACCTGGAGCCGACCGGCCCCGAGGGCACGGTACGCGTCCGCGTCCGGAACACCGGCGCCTCGCTGGCCTTCCAGGTTCACGTGAGGGTCGAGAACGCCGATAGCGGACTGGAGGAACTGCCCGTCTTCTGGAGCGACAACTATGTGCAACTGCTCCCCGGTGAGAGCCGGACCCTGACGGCGGCGTTCCTTCCCGGCCGGGCGCCGGCCCGTGTTACTGTCACGGCAGAGGCGTGGAACGCGGCGAGGGTGATGCGTTAGTCAGCCGACGGCCGGCTCGGCGTCGTAGTGCAGTGCCGCCGCGCCCAGGATCGCGACGTGCTCCAGTTTCGAGACCGCGATCGTCAGGGACTCGATTGAGTTCGGAAAGGCAAAGGAGCGTATCGAGTCCCACATCGCCGCCTCGAAGAACCGATAGGCCTTTCGAACCGACCCGCCCAACACGATCAGCTCCGGATCGAACGCATACAAAATCGTCTTGACTGCCTCGCCAAGATGACGGCCGAACTCGGTGAACACCTTCAGCGCCTCCCGGTCACCTTCTGCCGCCCTCCGAAACACTTCGGCGCCCGTTTGTCCGACATGGCGGGTGAAGAACTGACCGGAACAGTAGTGCTCGTAGATGCTCTCCAAGTACGGAATCAGGCCGAATTCGCCGGCGCCACAATTACTCCCGGGATACAGCCTGCCGTCGATGATGATGCCGCCGGCGAACCCCGTCCCCACAATGAGCCCTATGAGTGATCGACGCCCGACACCTATTCCAAAGTGCTTCTCGCCCAGTGCGAAGCAATTCGCGTCGTTGTTGACCAGCACCGGTGCCGCGTACCGTTCTTCGAGGATGGACTTGAGAGGGACTTCTTTCCAGGACGGGATGTTCTGCACGTCGTACACGACGCCCGTCTCGATATCCACCACACTGGGAACGCCGATCCCAACTGCGTCGATATCCCCCGGTGTCGTCCGATCGATGAGTCCGCAGAGCTGGTCCAGGACTTCGTCCACCGATCCTTGTGGATTGATGCGTACCTTGGACACCTTGTCGAGGTGCTGCTGACGCACCACCCCCGCGCGCGCGTTGGTTGCCCCCAGGTCAACACCAATGATGGTTCTCGCAGCGGCTTTCCCACCAGCAGGTGGCCACGACCGCCCGGCGCTCACGTCGCCTCCCGCTTCCGCAGTTGGATCGTGACGTTCCGGATCAATGGCCTCGCCCAGAAGCCGATGCTGAGGACGTAGCCCATAGCCACGTAGAGGAATATCATGCCGGCCCGCAGCCCAAAGAGATCACCCAGGCCGCCGACGATGAGAGGCACGATGGCGCCCCCGATGATGCCGGTGACGAGTATCCCGGAGAAACTGCCGTGGTGCTCCGACACCGAATTGAGCGCCAGGGAGAAGATCACCGGCCACATGACCGCGTAGAAGAAGCCGACCAGCGGGAAGGCGCTACGCGCCACGGGCCCGGACCCGAACAGGGCCGCGGTGAGGCTGAGGATCGCCGCCACGGTGAAGAGCACCAGCACGATCTTGCTGTCGAGCAGCTTGAGCAGCACGACCCCCGCCAGGCCGCCCAGCGTCATGAGACCCCAGAACCAGGAAACCGCCCTGGCACCGGTGGTCTGCGGATCGTAACCGTGGTACGTGTTGAGGAACTCGGAGATCCAGTTGGCAACGCCCTGCTCGAGCCCCACGTACGCGAATATTCCGAAGAAGAACAGGATGACAGTTGGATTCTTCACAAGACCCAGGTGAGTACTCAGACCGCCTACCTGCTCCTCGGTCGTTCGTTCGACTTTCGGGATGCTCGAGATGGCCACGACCCCAATCATGAGAAGCGCAATGACGGCGAAGAGCCAATAGAGTGAGATCCATGGGAGGTTCGGGGGCACGACCCGAGCCAACCCCGCGATCAGCAGGTTTGCGTCGCCCGACTCCTGCTGGAGGTTGCGCACGAGATAGGAATAGACGAGGGGACTCAAGAAGGAAGCCCCGCCGAAGATCAATTGCGCCACGGTTGCATTGAACGCGAAATGCTCTTCCCCGCCGGCCTCTCGCAGCAGCGGGTTGATCGCCACCTGCAGCATGGCCATGCCGGAGCCGATGAGAAACAGGGAGCAGATGGCGGTCAGGTAGTTTGGAACCACGGCCAACGTGGATGAGCCCGCGAACGCGACGACGAAGGCCGCAACCATGATCGGCTTCTCCTGGAACTTCTCGATCAGGAGTCCCGCCGGAATCGACATGACGCCGTAGGCGATGAAGAAAGCGAACGGCAGCACCGCCACGAGCGTGAGGCTCAGTTGGAAATCGTCGATGATCTCGGGGACTAGCGGGCCGATGATGTTGGTGAGAAACGAGATGACGAAGAACGTCAAGAAGACGAGGCTAACGACGTAGTAGCTCCGGCGAATCGGCATACCCTCCACTTTGAGACGTCCCTTTCCGGGTCCGATGCACTGCGACTAGCTTAGGGCCGTTTCGCATAAACGCAATCCGATGGGCTTACCAGCATCCTTGAAGAGTCCGCCATCACTAGCCCTGGTCCTGCGCGGCGGCATCGTGCGCGGGCGCACATTTCTTCCACCGCAGCGACCGGTGCCAACACAAGTCCGGTCAGTAGAAGAGGAAATCACCACCATGAAAGACGCCGTCATTGTCGTCATGGTCGGGTTGGCGCTCTGGACGGCACCCGCGGGTGCCCGAGCACAGGCGACCCTGGCCGAGCGGCTCGGATACGACGCCGACGCGAAGCTGCTGATCGTCCATGCCGATGACATCGGGGTGGCCCGGTCGGTGAACATCGCGGTCGAGAGAGCTTTCGAGAGCGGAAGCATCACCTCCGGGAGCGTAATGGTCCCGTGTCCCTGGTTTCCCGATTTCGCGGCGTATTACACGGAGCATCAGCCCCTCGATGTGGGGATCCACATCACGCTCACGGCGGAGTGGGACTACTACAAGTGGGGAGGCGTTTCAGCCGCCGGCGAGATCCCCAGTCTCCTGGATGAATACGGGCACTTCTACCCGACCGCAGAGGCCGTGGCGGAGCATGCCGTGCCGGTCGAGGTGGAGCGGGAAGTTCGGGCCCAGATCGAGCGCGCTTTGGCCTTAGGGATCAGGCCCACTCACCTGGATACGCACATGGGAACCATGGCCGCCACCCCGGAGCTGGTCGAGATCTACCTGAGGCTCGGGGAGGAATACGGTATTCCCCCCATGATCCCGCGAAGCTGGGTACAGGAAAATGCCGCGGAATCGCTGGACGCCATCGCTGCAAAACACGTCCTGCTGGACGGCCTCTACATGATGCACGCCGAGGATTCCACCAAGTCTTGGAGCGAAGCGTACGGTGAGATGCTCGCGGCAATGGGCCCCGGGCTGAACCAGCTCATCGTGCACCTGGGAATCGATGACGCCGAGCTGCAGGCCGTCACCGTCAACCACCCGGATTTCGGATCCGCGTGGCGGCAGCGGGACTTCGAGTTCGTGACCAGCGAGGAATTCAGGCGGCTGCTTGCAGCCCATGACATTCGCCTGGTGTCGTGGAGCCAGATTCGAGAGGTGCTGTAGCGCCCTCGTTCAACTTCGCCGCACGGTAATTTCCGAGCCGCCGTACCGCACCGCGCCATCGGGCGGCGCGTCGAGCCGTCCGCGACTGATCCGACTTCTGTTCTGGAATCCGTCGCCCAGTGCAGCGCAGGCAGCTCACTCGCCGACCAGCGAAGCCTGACGATACACGCGAACGTAGTCGACGAGTAAGCGCTGTGGCTCCATGTCCTCGGGCGGCAGGTGGGGAGCATCGAACCATCCGCCCACGGCGAGATTCAGGATGAGGAAGAACGGGTGGCCCTGATCGAAGGGCCAGTAGGCTGGCTCCACGTCAACTGGCTTCTCGACGGTCTGAAACAGCACATCGTCGACGTACCAGCGGATCCGCGTCGGCTCCCACTCCACCGCGAAGCGATGCCATTCGCGGTGGAAGTCGCCGTCGGGCAGCTGGTACTCGCCCGCGGTGATCAGGTTGCTGCCGGGATCGGGACCCCGATGCAGGGCGCCGGACGTCCAGTTCGGCAGCCGTCCCTTGCCCTCCATGATGTCGATCTCGCCGCAGGCCGGCCACCCCACCTCGTCGATGTTACCACCCAACATCCAGAAAGCCGGCCACATGCCGACTTCGGCGGGCAACCGCATACGTGCCTCGAAGCGGCCGTAGAGGAACTCCCGCTTGCCCTTCGTGTTGATTCGAGCCGAGGTGTAGTGGCGATGCTCGAAATCCTCTCGTCGCGCCTCGATGACCAGGACGCCGTCTTCCAGCCAGACATTGGCGCCCGGAGTGTCATCGGCGCGGTTCGGATAGTACTGGAGTTCCTCGTTGTACGGGTCGGGCATCACCTCGACGGTCCAACTGTCACGGTCGAGCCGCGCGCCCTCGAACTCGTCCTGCCAGAGCAACACCCACGTTTCTGCTGCCGGACCATCACCGGCCCGGCAGCCGTGCAGGAGGCCGAGGAATCCCAGCCCTCCAAGCGCGGCGGTCAGGGACACGTGGCGGCGCGTGCGCCGTCTATTCATCTCCTCTCCCCCCGGCGTCACTCTCGTCCCGCTACTCGCAGTTCGCCGGTCGTCACCTTCCAGCCTTCAAGGCGTACATAGCAGCATGATGAAGAACACCGGATGCTCCCGATGGCGATAGTCCTCCGTGTTCACAAACTGTGCCTTCCCGGCGTACCCGGCCAGCGTCGCGGGGTCTCCGTTATCGGCTCCTTCCGTGTCTCCCCACGGTTATGCGTGTGATTGCCCCGGATTTCCATGCCGTGGTCTTGCGTTCCCTCGATGATCGGCGTCTCTTCCATGACGGCATCATGCCTCACCGGCCTGTTCGAGAACCCGTAGCTAGACGTGGAAGAGACGACGGCTACGGTGGGCCGGCCTGAG
>JBHIEQ010000015.1:0-17133 GCA_046760725.1 Gemmatimonadales bacterium | reverse complement strand
TCGGTGACCACCAGTCTGGCACCCTCCTCGTAGAGGTGCTTGCACAGGTGGTAGCCAACGTGCCCGCACCCCTGTACCGCGACCGTCTTTCCACTGAGACCGTCGTCACCGAACCGGAAACGCGTGCACGCCTTCATGCCGCGATACACGCCAAGAGCCGTGACCGGCGAGGGGTCGCCCGAGCGACCCGCCAGGCCCACCACGTGCTCCGTCTCCCGGCGGATGTACTCCATGTCGGCAGTGCTCGTCCCCACGTCCTCCGCCGTGATATAGCGGCCCCCGAGCGACTCCACGTGCCTGCCGTGCGCGCGGAATATCTGCTCGCGGTTGGAGTTGTGATAGTTGTCCACGATGACGCTCTTGCCGCCGCCCAGATTGAGCCCGGCGAGCGCGGCCTTGTATGTCATACCCCTGGAGAGGCGCAACACGTCGATCAACGCTTCGAGATCGTTCTCGTAGCTCCAAAGGCGTGTCCCTCCCAGAGCCGGACCGAGCACCGTGCTGTGTATCGCGATGATCCCGCGATACCCGCAATCCGGGTCCGTCCAGATGCTCACCTGCTCGTGATGATGCTCACCGATTAGTTCGAACAAGCCGTCATCCAGTGATTTAGTGATTTCAGCCCTGGTCGGAGTAGAGCCCCCGTGCAACAATGACTCTTTGGATTTCAGAGGTTCCCTCATAGATCTCCGTCACTTTCGCATCACGAAAGAGGCGTTCGACGGGGTACTCCCGCATATACCCGTACCCGCCGAAGATTTGCACAGCTTGCGTGGTCACCCACATCGCGGCCTCGGACGCGAACAACTTGGCCATGCTCGCTAGCTCGGTAACCCGTTCTCCTCGCTCGGCCGCCCGCGCCGCCTCGTGGGTGAGAGCACGCGCCGCCGCTACTCGAGTTGCCATATCGGCGAGCTTGAACCGGACCGCCTCGAAGTCACGGATCGGCCGCTCGAACTGCTTTCGCTCCGCGCTATAACGTACCGAATGTTCCAGCGCGGCGCGCGCTATCCCCACCGCCTGAGAGGCGACCCCCAGCCGACCGTTGTCCAGCGCCCGCAGCGCATAGATCAGTCCTTCACCCTCCTCACCGAGCAGCCGCCCGGCGTCCAACTGTGCGTCCCGCAGCGTCAGCGTCGTCGTGCGGGACGCACGGAGTCCCATCTTGTCCTCCGGCTTGCCGGGCTCGACCCCGGGCGTGTCGGCGGGCACCAGGAACGCCGAGATCCCGTGCGCACCACGACGCTCATCCGGCGTGTCCGTTCGAGCCATGAGCACGATCAATTGCGCCGTATCACCATTGGTGACCCACGCCTTCTCGCCGTTCAATACCCACCGGTCCCCCTGCTTCACGGCCTGCGCCCTGAGTGAGGCGGCGTCGGACCCCGAGTCCGCCTCTGAGAGGGAGAACGCCGCCAATACTTCACCGCGCGCCATCGCCGGCAACCACCTCCGCCTCTGTTCCTCCGTGCCGTGAGCTAAGAGCATCGTCACCGGCAGCGAGCTGTGAACCGAGAGCGAGATCGCGACGGACGCGTCCGCGGCCGCCAGTTCCTCGAGCACCATCAAGTATGTCAGCGTGTCCAGCCCCAAGCCTTCATACTCTTCCGGAATGCGCAACCCGAAGAAACCCAGCTCGGCGAGCTTCCGCATCGCGTCGCGTGGATACGCCTTGGTACGATCCCATTCGGCCGCGTGAGGCGCGATCTCGCTCTGCGCGAACTCGCGCGCCAGAGCGACTATCTCGCCGCGCTGCTGGTCGGTTTGCTCGAGCACCTCAACCGTACTCATAGAAGCCCCGGCCGCTCTTCCGACCGAGCCGCCCGGCCGCCACCATCTTCCTGAGCAGTGGGCAGGGTCGGTACTTGGGATCGCCCAAGCCCTGATGCATCACCTCCATGATCGCGAGGCAAACGTCTAGACCGACGAGATCCGCCAGCGCCAACGGCCCCATAGGATGGTTCATGCCGAGCTTCATCACCGTGTCCACCGCCTCGGGCTCAGCCACACCTTCCATCACGCAGTACATCGCCTCATTGATCATGGGAAGGAGTATCCGATTCGCCACGAACCCGGGATAATCGTTCACCACCACGGGAGTCTTGCCCAACTCCTTGGCAATCTCCATGACCGTGCCGCTGGTCTCCTCAGACGTCACGAGTCCGCGAATCACCTCGACGAGCTGCATGACGGGTACGGGATTCATGAAGTGCATCCCGATCACCTTGTCGGGGCGGCCGGTGCGGGCCGCTATCTCGGTGATCGATATGGAAGAGGTATTGCTGGCGAGGATCGCCGAGTCGGGAGCGATGTTGTCGAGCTTCTGGAATATCTGGAACTTGAGATCAGGCGACTCGGTCGCCGCCTCCACCACCAGCTCGGCGTCCCCGGCCGCCTCGAGATCCGTGGCAGTCGATATCCGCCCCAACGCCTCGTCCCGCTCGGCCTCCGTCAGCTTTCCCTTCTTTATCTGTCGATCCATGTTGCGGCGGATCGTCTCGAGCGCCCGATCCAGCACCTCCCGGGCAACGTCGATCATGTCCACCCGCCACCCATTGAGCGCGAACACGTGGGCTATGCCGTTCCCCATCGTGCCGGCTCCTATTACCGCCATCCGTCTCACGTCACACCTCCCTCCTCAACCGCTCTCGCCCGCCGCACCAGGAAGAACAGCGCGACTCCCATTGCGACCGTGGCTGCGAGCCCACCCTCGGGCCCGAACGAGCCGCCGGCCAGCCAGGTCGTCTCTCCAGGCGCGAAATCGAGCGCCGGTATCTCGAATTCAATGCCGCTCACGGGGGCGTCGGCACCCAGGCTCAGTCCCCCGTTCCACCCGAAATGCACCCCCCATGCCGCGAGAAGACCGCCGCGCGTGAAAAACGCCGCGCTCAACACCAACCCCGCGAGACCGATGTTCAGGACGCCCAGCGCCGTGACACCCGGGTTCCATAAATGCCCGACGGCGAACGCCCCGGCCAGGAGCAGACTCGCCCCCACTCGCCCGAGCACCATGCTGAGCCTGGCCAGCGGATAGCCGCGGAACACCAGCTCCTCCGCCAGGGCCGCCACCAGCAGCACCACACTCACGCGCAACGCGACCCCCAAGTAGGCACCCAACGGCTCGCCACTCGCCTCGAGCGCCGCACCGCCGGAGCCCAGCGCGAGCGCCAACGCCACCACCGCCATCATCAGTCCGACGAATGTCCCAGCCGCCAGCCACACCACTCCGACCCCCAGCGGACGCCAACCCAGTGTCTCGGGACGCGACCAGCCACGCCGGATCAGGAACAGGTTCGCGGCGAGCGCCGCTACGATCACCGGCAGTGCGGCCCACGCAAAACCCCACGAACCCTCAATCCACGTGCGCGGCATGATCACTAGAAACGGGACCGACAGGAGAGTGATCGCCACGTAGAACCCGATCACGGCTACCACCGCACCAGCGACAGCGCGAACCCGCTCCCTAAACACCACGCGCGCCCTTTAGAGGAGCGCGCGTGCCCGAGAGCCGAAACGCCGAACGATCAGCCCGGCGACGACGAGCTTGATCAAGTCGCCCGCCAAGAACGGCACCGAGCCCAGCACCACAGCTCGCTCCAGACCGCCCGTGAGGATCGCGAGCTGCGCGATTCCGCCAAGGTGAATCGCGATGAGCCCGCCCGCGAGCCCCGCGGCGATGCGCAGCCACGACGTCGCATCCCGAATCACGACGCCCACGAACGCCGCCGCCGCGGGGAACGCCAGAAGGTATCCCCCAGTGGGACCCAGGAGCCGCGCGAACCCCACCATGCCAGTGGGCGCGAAGACCGCAAGGCCCGCCGCACCCAGCATGAGATAGACCACCAGCGATGCGGCACCCATCCGGGGACCGAGGAGCCCGCCCACGATCAGCACGGCGGGCACCTGAAACGTCATGGGCACAACGGTTCCCGGAATCGGAACCGCGAGCTGCGCTCCCAAAGCCACGAGCACGACACCGGCCAGGATCGCGAGCGACCGCCGCGCGACGCGGCCAGGCGTCATCCTCAGGTGTTCTACAGCGCACACTTCACTCATGTCATTCGCTCCACAGCCATGGCCACGGCGTTACCGCCACCCAGACACAGAGTCGCGAGTCCCGTTCCCACCCCGCGATCCCGCATCGCATACAACAGCGTCGTGAGAATCCTGGCACCGCTGGCCCCCAGCGGATGCCCGAGGGCAATGGCTCCGCCATTCACGTTAACGCGCTCCCAATCCCAACCCAGCTCGCGACCGTCGGCCAGCGCCTGCGCCGCGAACGCCTCGTTCGCCTCGATCAGGTCGAATGAGCCGATGTCCATGTTAGTCTTCGCCATGAGGTTCCTGACCGCCACGATCGGGGCAAAGAACAGGTCCCGCGGCTCACCTCCTCCGGCGGCGTAATCGATGATGCGCGCGATGGGCTCGAGCCCGTGCGCCTCGGCAAAGGCCTGAGAGGTCACGACCAGAGCAGCCGCTCCATCGTTGAGACCGGGAGCATTCCCCGCCGTCACGGTGCCATCCCGCTTGAACGCCGGCCGCAGCCTGGCGAGCGCCTCGACCGACGTGTCCGACCTGGGCCCCTCGTCTTTCTCCACTACCGTCGGACCCTTGCGCCCCGGAACCTCCACCTTCACCGTCTCCGCCTGAAACTTGCAGTCCTCGATGGCCTTGACCGCCTTGCGGTGACTCTCGAAAGCGAAGCGGTCCTGCTCCTCGCGGCCGATATTCGCCTTCTCAGCGGTGTACTCGGCGTAATCACCCATCACGCAGTCGCCGAAGGAGCACCACAATCCGTCGAGCTGCACGGCGTCCACTAGCTGGCGGTCGCCGTACTTGATGCCGGCGCGCATGCCGAACACGTAGTGAGCACCGTTGGACATGGATTCCATCCCGCCGACAATCACACACCGGGCGTCGCCCGCACGGATTGCCTGTGCTCCGAGCATCACGGCCTTGAGCCCGGAGCCGCATACCTTGTTGACGGTCATCGCGGGGACGGTCCCGGGAATGCCACCGTGGATCGCCGCCTGTCGCGCCGGCGCCTGCCCGGCACCACCCTGGATCACCTGCCCCATGATCGCTTCATCTACCGCTCCCGGATCGATCCCGGAGCGCTCAACTGCTTCGCGCACCGCAATCGCACCCAGCTCGGTGGCCTTGAGCGGGCTCAACCCGCCCAGGTACCGCCCGATCGGCGTACGCACGGCACTAACGATGACGGGAGTGGTCTGCTTGCTTGCCACGGAAACGTAGCCTCTCTATCTGGTTTGCGCGCTGCGTGCAGTACCCTGCCCACCACCTCAGCTCCCTGCGTACTGCGGCCAGCATACTGCGCCAAAACCCTCCGCGTACTGCCTACTACGCCCGAAATCTATCCTACGGGCCCAAAACGCGCCCCTCGATCTCCTCGCGCACGCGCACCTCGAATGCCGCGACATCCATTATCTCCTGCTTCTTTCCGGCACCGCGTACCCTGAGCGCCACCGTCTCCTGGTCAACCTCGCGCTGACCGACCACCGCCATGTAAGGAACCTTCATGAGCTCGCCGTCGCGGACGCGATAGTTGAGCGTTTCGTTGCGATCGTCGGTGGCGACGCGGACGCCCAACCCCCGCAGCCGTCTTTCGATGCTGCGGGCGTAGGCCGACTGCTCCTCGGTTATCGGTATGATTCTCACCTGCTCGGGCGCGAGCCACAGCGGGAAGGCTCCCGCGAAGTGCTCTATCAAACACCCCACGAATCGCTCCATCGTGCCGTAGATCGCGCGGTGGATCATCACGGGACGGTGCGGTTTGTTGTCGGCCCCGGTGTACTCGAGCCGGAACCGCTCCGGTAGCTGGTAATCGAGCTGGATGGTGGCTCCCTGCCACTCGCGCCCGATCGCGTCCCGCAGCTTGACGTCGATCTTGGGTCCGTAGAACGCGCCCCCTCCCCTGTCCACGCCGTATGTCAGACTCCCCCGATCGAGCGCGGCCTGCAACGCGCGCTCCGCCACGTCCCACGCCTCGTCGCCCCCCATCTTCTCGGGAGGCCGCGTCGCCAGATCCAACCGGTACTCGAACCCGAACGTCCGATGCAGCACCAGATCCACGAGATCCAGCATGTCGAATATCTCGTCCTCTATTTGGTCCTCGCGGCAGAAGATGTGCGCGTCGTCCATGCTGAGCGCCCGCACCCGCAAGAGACCGTGCAGCGTGCCCGACAGCTCGTTGCGATAGACGCTGGCCACCTCCGAGAGACGCACCGGGAGATCGCGATACGAGCGCTGCCGCGACGCGTAGATCAACGCATGCATCGGGCAGTTCATGGGCTTGACACGGTAACGCACATGCTCCGACTCGCCCTCGCCCGCAGCCATCGCGGGGAACTGGTTGCGCTCATACAGGGGCAGGTGCCCCGACCGCATGAACAGGTCTTCCCGAGTCACGTGCGGCGTATAGACCAGGTCGTAGCCCCTTCTCAGCACCTCGTCCTCGATGAACCGCCTCAATTGATGCTGGATCATCGCGCCGCGCGGGTGCCACACGATCAGACCCGGACCGATGTCCTCCTGAATGCTGAACAGATCGAGCTGACGGCCCAGCACCCGGTGGTCGCGCTTCTCCGCCTCCTCGAGACGGCGCAGATGCCCCTCCAGCTCGGCCTTCTTGAACCACGCCGTGCCGTAGATGCGCTGCAGCATTTGCCGGTTGGAGTCGCCGCGCCAGTAGGCACCGGCCGCATGCAGCAGCCGAAAGTGCTTGACCCCGCCCGTGCTCGGCAGATGTGGCCCGCGACAGAGATCCGTGAACTCCCCATCGCTGTACGCCGTGATGACCTCGTCGTCACCGATCTCCGCCAAGCGCTCGAGCTTCAGCGGATCGTCGCGGAAACGCCGCTCGGCCTCCTCACGCTCCAGCACCTCACGAACGAACGGATGGTCGGCCTCGGCCACCTCCCGCATCCTCGCCTCGATCTCGCTGAGGTCGTCGGGAGTGAACGGACGGCCCACGTCGAAATCGTAGTAGAATCCGTCCTGGATCGGCGGCCCGAAGCCGATCTGCGCGTCGGGGAATATCTGCCGTACGGCGGTAGCCAAAACGTGAGCGGCCGAGTGGCGCAACACATACAGCGCGTCCTCATCCTCGTCAGTCAGAATCTCCACACTCGCGTCCTCGACGAGCGGACGCCCTAGATCCCATATCTCGCCGTTCACGCGCGCCGCCACTGCTCGCTTGGCTAGTCGGGATCCGAGCCGGTCGGCCACCGCGCGCGACGGCGATCCGGCGGGTACCTCGAGGACCGACCCGTCGGGCAGAGTAACGCGGATCGATCCGCTCATGGATGCTGCGTGGTCGTGAATGTACCGGTGCCGCGGCGGAAGCGAGGGTCGCCGCCCGACGGAATCGCCGTCCACTTCTTCACGCTCCCAAGAGCCGCCGCAGGCATTGAACTCAACATACCGATGGGGGTGGTCAACTCTTATAATTGTAGCACTTGACCTGACTCGGTGCCACGGGAGGAACCCTGGTTCACATACGCGAGCGCGACATTGCCGCCGCCGCGGGACTCGGGGCGGGGCTCCTCGCAGGCCTGCTCCTGAGCGAGCTCCTCGGTAACGTCGATAGCGATAGGTTCCGTCGGGCTGTGGGAAGGCTACGGCCGGGAACCCACGAAGGCCCGGAACCCGATGCCGCCGAGGTGGAGCGCGCGGTGGACGAGGCCTTGCGGCATAATCCCACGACCGGCCCCCTCGCCATCCGGGTGCGCGCGGTGGGCGAGGGAGTGGTGGAGCTGACCGGAACCGCCCCCGACGCTACGGCCCGGTCGCTCGCGGGCGACCTCGCTCGGGGTGTGGACGGCGCCCGCGTGGTGGTGAACCGAGTGCTAGTCGAGGGCACCGACGTCCCGCGCCGAGAGCACAACCCCAAGAGCGCCGGCTGAGCGGCGCCCGCTGCCCGGCGTTCTCCCGATGAGATCCGCCCGATGACCAAGACGGCGCTTCCCGCAACGTACGATCCTCGTGCGATCGAGGGGGCAACCTACGCGCGTTGGATCGAGTCGGCAGTGTTCTCCGCGTCTCCCCAGAGCGACGCCGAACCGTACGTCATCGTGATCCCGCCACCGAACGTGACCGCCGTCCTGCACATGGGTCACGGCCTCAATAACACCATCCAGGACGTATTGATCCGGTTCGAGCGAATGCGCGGACGCGACGCGCTGTGGCTGCCCGGCACTGATCACGCCGGCATCGCGACGCAGAATGTCGTGGAACGCCTCATCGCCGACGAGGGAAAGAGCCGCCACGACCTGGGGCGCGAAAGGTTCGTCGAGCGCGTCTGGGAGTACGTGAACGAGACGGGCGGCACGATTCTCGAGCAGCTTAGGGCCATCGGCAGCTCCTGCGACTGGTCGCGCACGCGGTTCACGTTCGACGAGCGGTACTCCAGGGCCGTGCTGAAGGTGTTCATCGAGCTGTATCGGGACGGGCTCATCTACCGTGGCCACCGAGTGATCCACTGGTGCCCGCGGTGCCACACCTCGCTCTCCGACGAAGAGGCCGAGTTCCACGAACAGGACGATCAGCTGTACTACATCAAGTACCGCGTGAAGCCGGCAACGATAGGACCGGCGGGGGAGGACGTCGTCGTCGCCACGACGAGGCCCGAGACCATGTTCGGCGACGTGGCGCTGGTGTTTCATCCCGAGGACGAACGCTACGCGGCACTGCGGGGGAAGACGGTCGAGATTCCGCTATCGGGTGTCGAGATCCCGATTGCCACGAGCAGTTACGTAGAGCGCGACTTCGGGACCGGGATTCTCAAGGTGACCCCGGCGCACGATCCCAATGACTTCGAGATCGTGAAGGAGCTCGAGGGCGACTTCGAGCAACCAGTGATTATGACCCCCGAAGCACACATGGCCGATGAAGACAGGGTGCCACCGGAGCTGCGGGGCCTCGACAGATACGAGGCGCGCGACCAGATCATCGACGAGCTGCGGGCGGCCGAGCTACTCGCCAAGATCGAGCCGTACCATCACTCCGTGCGCCGCTGTTACCGCTGCAACACCGTCATCGAGCCCCGCCTGTCCGACCAGTGGTTCGTCAAGATGAAGCCGCTGGCCGAGCCAGTGCTGGAGGCCTACCGGGCAGGTACACCCCGATTCGTGCCCGAGCGTTGGGGCCCCGTGTACGAGAGCTGGCTCATGAACATCCGCGACTGGAACATCTCGCGGCAGCTCTGGTGGGGGCATCGCATACCGGCCTGGTACTGCGAGACCGACGACTGCGACCACATCACCGTGGCAGGAGAGCCGCCGGACTCGTGCGAGCGCTGCGGCGGCCCCGTGCACCAGGACGAGGACGTACTCGATACATGGTTCTCGTCATGGCTGTGGCCGTTCGCCACTCTGGGATGGCCCGAACAGACCGAAGACCTGAAGCGCTACTACCCCGGGCACACTCTCGTCACCGGACCGGACATCATCTTCTTTTGGGTGGCCCGCATGGTGATGGCCGGATACCGCTTCATGGGAAAGGCACCCTTCGAAACCGTGTACCTGAACGGCATGGTGCGGGATCCCCTGCACCGCGCGTTCTCCAAGTCGCTGGGAAACGGGATCGATCCCCTCGACGTCGTCCAGCTCTACGGTGCGGACGCTCTCAGATTCACCGCGCTGTCCGGCGCCGCGGCCGGCACCGACATCATAATGGATCGCAACGATCTGGATGCCACTTTCGCCGTGGGGCGCAACTTCGCCAACAAGCTGTGGAACCTGGGCCGGTTCATACTGGCAAACCTCAACGGTCCGACGCCGCACCCCACCGAACTGGACCCGGCGCAGTTCGAGCTGGCCGATCGCTGGATTCTGTCCGCCTGCCAGCGAGCCATCGAGCAGGCCACTGACGCGCTGGAACGCTTCCGACTCAACGAAGCCGCGAGCACGACATATCACTTCGTGTGGGGATCGCTCGCCGACTGGTATGTCGAACAGGTGAAGCCGCGACTCTACGGCGCCGCGCCCGGGGGCGACACGGCCCGAGCCATTGTCGCCCACGTGTTCGCTGCGGCACTGAAGTTGCTGCACCCGCTCATGCCGTTCGTGACCGAAGAACTGTGGAAGCACCTGCCCCGGGCGGAGCAGACCCTGCTGGCAGCAGCGACCTGGCCCGTCCCCGACGACACCCTACTGGACGAGGAGGCGGAGGACCGCTTCGAACGAGTCAAGGCCCTCATCACGGCCGTGCGGTCGGTCCGGGCAGAGTATCGCATACCACCTGGAGTTGAAGTGGACGCGGCGGTGCAGCCGTCCAGCACGGCGGCTCTCGAGGCCTTCAACGCGGAGCAGCGCACCATCGAGAGACTCGCGAAGCTCAGTCGGCTCCACATGGCCGACAAGCTCGATGCGCAAGAGGAAGCGGGTGCACACGAGGTCCTGTTCGACGGCTCGGCCGTCTTCGTGCCACTGGGAGAGGCGATCGACATCGGGAAGGAATGCGCCAGGCTGCGCGCCGAGTTCGACCGCCTGAGCGGCCAGCTGAAATCCCTCGAAAAGAAGCTCGCCAACGAGCAGTTCGTCGAGCGAGCCCCACCCGAGGTCGTGAATCGGGAGCGAGAGAAGGAGCGGTCGTGGCGCGAGAAGCGCGACGTGCTTGCAGAGAAGCTGCGAGCGCTGGGCTGCTAGTGGCGGCGACCGCCTGCGCAGTCGTGCAGGAGCCACCAGGCGGTCCTCCCGACTTCGAGCCACCCAAGATCGTCGGAGTGAACCCCGACTCGGGAACCGTGGTACCAGGGCTCCGAGACCCCGTCCGTATCGAGTTCGACGAGGTCATCGACGAACGGTCGGGCGGCGGTCTATCCGAGATGGTAGTGCTCTCACCCCGCCCCGAGGAACTGAAGGTCCGTTGGAAACGCACCGCCATCGAGGTGGAACCGGACGGGGGGTGGCGACCCGGCACCATCTACCACCTTTCCCTGCTCCCAGGAATCGCAGACCTCCGCAACAACCGGCTGGACAGCGGCCGCACAGTGATCTTCTCCACCGGAGGGGAACTGCCTCACGGTCGCATCGAAGGGACCGTAATCGACTGGGAGGCGGGCCGCCCCCGCGCCGCACTCATCGAGGCGGCGCTCCTGCCGGATTCCCTGGTTTACGTGTCCCGGGCCGACTCGGCGGGGGACTTCCGGCTGAGCGAGATTCCGCCTGGACGTTATCACCTGGTCGCAACCCTCGACGACAACAACAACCGGCGGCGCGATCCTAGGGAAGCGTTCGATTCGGTGACCGTGGTTCTCGACTCCGCGCTCTCGCAGATACTGTGGGCATTCAACCAGGACTCAGTCGGACCGCAGATCAGAAACGTGAACCTGATCGACAGCCTCACCGTCAACGTTCGGTTCGGCAGAATGCTGGAACCGGGATCGGCTGATTCGCTGTCGGTGCTCGTATGGGCACTGCCCGACACCACACCCGTGGCGGTGGCCCACGTGTGGGAACAAGCGACATACGATTCCGTGAAGGCCGCAGAGGCAGCCCGTGCGAAGATCGCGGCGGAGGATACTGCGGCGGCTGATACGACCACCCTGGAGGCAGCGGACACAACGATTATCGGCCGGCTCCTCTCCGCACGCCCCGCTCTCAGCGACACCTGGGTGGTCCGCGTCGCGGAGCCACTCGTGCCCGGCTCGAGGTACCTGATCGAGGCGCGGGCGCGAAGCGTGGCCCGCGCCTTCGCCCAGTCGCGGACAGTCTTGATCGTCCCGGAGTCGGGAGGCACACCATGAACGACGGCCGCCACCACCTGCCCGCAGTGAACAAGCTCATCGCACAGGCCGAGGAGGCGGGAATAACGGAACTGGCCCCGCGGGCGGTGGTAGTTCAAGCAATCCGGCAGGTCATTCAGGAAGCCCGCGACGCGGAGGGGCTCGAGCCGGAGGGCGGATGGCTCGGAGCGGTCAGGGAGGTGGTCGACCGGAAAATGCAACTCTCGCTTCGGCCCGTCATCAACGCGACCGGCGTCGTGCTGCACACGAACCTCGGCCGCGCACCTCTCGCCGAGGCCGCGTGGCAGGCGGTCCAGGCAGCCCTCGGCTACGGGACGCTGGAGTACGACCTACAAGAGGGAGCGCGCGGCTCGCGACAGAGTCACGTGAAGCAGCTGCTGTGCGAACTGACGGGCGCCGAATCGGCCCTGGTCGCCACCAACGCGGCGGCCGCCCTGCTCTTGCTGCTCAACACCGTAGCGTCGGATGGCGAGACAATCGTATCCCGCGGTGAACTGGTGGAGATCGGCGGTTCGTTCCGCCTGCCGGAGGTCCTCGCCAAAGCGGGAACCCTCCTCGTTGAGGTGGGAACCACCAACCGCACCCGGCTCAAGGACTACGCCCTCGCCGTGAGCCCCCGCACGCGGCTCATCCTCAAGGTGCACCGCTCCAACTTCTCGCTCAGGGGATTCGTGACGGAGGCCTCACTGGAAGATCTGGTTCGACTGGGGGAGGAGCGTCGCATCCCGGTGGCATACGATCTCGGAAGCGGTCTCCTCATCTCGCTTGCGGAATTCGGCCTCGAGGGCGAGCCGCTTGTCACCGACGCCGTACGGGCGGGAGGCACCACCGTGTTCTCGGGCGACAAGCTGATGGGGGGGCCCCAGGCGGGCATCATTCTGGGGAGAGCCACGATCGTCGGCCGAGCCGCCGAGAATCCGCTGTCGCGCGCCTTGCGGCCGGACAAGCTTACGCTCGCCGCACTGGAGGCCACGCTCATGCTGTACCGCGACAGGGACGAGGCGCTGGCAAAAGTACCGGTTCTCCGGATGCTCACGGCGGATCACCGGACCCTAGCGGAGACGGCGGCCCGTCTGGCGGGAGCCGTGTCGGGTGCCGAGATGAGTCGGGGCACCTCAGTGGTGGGGGGCGGGTCGTTCCCCGATGCGCGTCTCCCCACGACCCTCGTGTCGATCCCTGCGGCGGACTGTGACGGGCTGGCCGCGGCACTCAGGCGGAATAGTCCGCCTGTGATCGCGCGCGTGGAGGAGGGACGGGTCGTGCTGGACCCGCGCACCATCGGCGAGAACGAGATCGACGTTGTTGCGGATGCACTGCGCCGGGTCCTGGGAACCCAGCGCTGATTCGGCGGGATTGTGCGCGCTCCGCACCGTGGGCAAATTGCGCACGACACCCAATCTTCTCGATCGGTCGGAGGTTCCCCGTAGATGTTTCGACGCACACTGACCGTCTTAGTTCCTTTGAGCATCGCCACCGGCGCGGCGCGAGCCCAGCAACCGATACAGATCAACTTCGGCGAGACGGTTACCGACTACCTGTCAGCGAACGATGATTCGCTTCACGATGGATCGCGCTTCAAGCTGTACTACTTCGAGGCCGGCGCCGGCGACTCGATCACAATCTACATGTCGTCCGAAGACTTCAACGTAAGCCTGCTCTTCGCCGACAGCGCGGACAATATGCTGGCCGCAGATGACAACGGCGGTGGACACTGCAATGCGTACATCACGTCGGTCCTGCCCGCGGACGGTTTCTACGCCGTCTATGCAACCGCCTCCACGGCGGGCGAGCTGGGCCAATTCCAGCTTTCGCTGATGAGGGGAATCCAACCGGCTCAAGGCCGGGGGGCGTGCGCGGGCTTCCTGTTACCGGAAGGGATGCTCACGATCGGCGACACCGTGGAGGGATCACTCGGGGAAGGCGACCGCACTGTATCCGGTGGCTCCTTCTTCGAGGTCTGGACCCTGGCGGGCACGGCCGGCCGCACGTTTACGGTGGATCTCTCGTCGCCTGTGTTCGATTCTCGCCTGATCCTGCTGCGCGGTTTCCTTTCGAGCGGTGTCATCGCCCTGGACGACGATGGCGGAGGCGGCTGCAACTCCCGAGTGACGCACTCGGCCGAAGACCAGCGCCAGTTGCGGCTGGTCGTCATGTCCGCGGGAGACCACAAGCCGGGGCCCTACACCCTGACTATCACCGAGGGGACGAAGCCGTCGCCCGCTCCGTCCCAGTGCCAGATCGCGCGGGAGGACGACGCCTAGGCAGGCGACCGGTGACCACTACCCCCATGCGCGTGGCCGTGCTCGCCTCCGGCGGAGGGACGAACCTCCAGGCGCTACTCGATGCGTGCCGCGGTGATGCGCCGGCCCGCGTGGCTCTCGTGGTCAGCAACAAGGCGTCGGCGGGAGCGCTTGATCGCGCGCGGGCCGCAGGCGTGCCCACCGATCTCCTCCGAGACCCGGCGGACGGCCCGGCGCTTCGCCGCCTCCTCGAAGCACACCGTATAGATCTCGTCGTGCTCGCGGGCTATTTGAAGCTGGTGCCGGAAGACGTTGTGCAGGCGTTCGAGGGACGAATGATCAACATCCACCCGGCCCTGCTACCCTCCTTCGGGGGTCACGGTATGTACGGACGCCGCGTCCACGAGGCGGTGCTCGCCTCGGGAGCCACGGTGTCGGGACCCACAGTTCACCTCGTGTCCGCCGAATACGACCGGGGGCCGATCGTTGCGCAATGGCCGGTGCCGGTCGCGCCCGACGATACACCCGAGACACTGGCAGCCCGGGTCTTGGCGGTGGAACATCAGCTGTTGCCGGCAGTGGTGCTGGAGGCGGCGCGTCACGGACGGGTGGTTCGTCTCCCCGCCGCCGGCGCAGGATTCAGCGTCGGACCCGAGGCATCCCGGATCGCGGGCGCTCTCACACCTACAGACAGTTGACTCAGAGGAAGGAGCAACGTTGCCGCGGGCCCTGATATCGGTTTCGGACAAAAGAGGAGTCGGCGAGTTCGCTCGCGGCCTGGCGGAGCTGGGCTGGGAGATCATCTCGACGGGAGGCACCGCTCACGCCCTGCGGCAGGCAGGGATCGGAGTCGTGGGGATCACGGAGGTCACCGGTTTCCCGGAAATCATGGACGGGCGAGTGAAGACGCTGCACCCCGCAGTGCACGCCGGTCTCCTTGCGTTGCGGGACGTTCGAGCACACATGGACGCCCTGAAGGAGCACGGCATCCGGCCGATCGACCTGGTGGCGGTCAACCTCTACCCGTTCCGGCGGACCATCGCCCGGCCGGACGTGAAACTGGCCGAAGCAATCGAGCAGATTGACATTGGGGGACCGTCCATCCTGCGGTCCGCGGCGAAGAACCACGCATTCGTCATACCAGTGGTGGACCCCTCGGACTACGAGGTCGTGCTTGATGCCCTGAGGGGCGGAGAGGTCGGCACCCAGCTGCGTAGACGACTCGCGACAAAGGTGTTTAGTCACACCGCGGCCTACGACGCCGCGATCGCCCAGTACCTGCTGCCGAGCGAGGAGCCCTTCCCTGAGACCGTCGGGCTGGTGTTGGAACGGGCCCAGATGCTCAGGTACGGAGAGAATCCCAGCCAGCGGGCGGCGCTGTACACGACCGGCGAGGCACGAGGCGTGGAATCCCTCCAGCAGCTCCACGGCAAGGAGCTTTCCTTCAATAACCTGCTGGACGTGGACGCCGCAGCACTCGCCGTACAGCCCTGGCCCGACCGCCCCGCCTGTGTGGTGATCAAGCACACGACGCCCTGCGGGATTGCCCTGGGACACACCCCTGAGGAGGCGTTCAGGCGCGCGCTCGCGACCGATCCGAAGTCGGCCTTCGGCTCCGTCGTGGGGTTCAACACCGTGGTCGATGCGGCGACCGCCCGTGCCATGCGCGATCTCTTCGTGGAGGTGGTCGTAGCACCCCGGTTCCACGACGAAGCGGTCGGGGTCTTTCGAAAGAAGAAGAACCTGCGCGTCGTGGAGCTTCCCTTCACCGACAGGAGGCCGCCACCTGACATGAAGCGGGTCCGGGGAGGATTCCTGATGCAGGATCGTTTCATGTTCTCGGTGGACGAGTCGGCCTGGCAGGTGGCCACAAAGCGTTCGCCGACGGATGCCGAGTGGCGCGACCTCCGGTTCGCATGGGCGGCAGTGGCCGGAGTCAAGTCGAACGCGATCCTGCTCGCCCGCGACGAGGCCGCAATCGGGATCGGAGCGGGACAGATGAGCCGCGTCGATGCGTCGTTCCTGGCTGTTTACAAAGCGCGAGACATAGGCCACGATCCCAAAGGATCGGTACTGGCATCGGACGCATTCTTCCCGTTCGCCGACGGTGTCGAGCAGGCGGCGGAGGCGGGGATCAGCGCCATTATTCAGCCGGGCGGCTCGATCCGTGACGAGGAAGTGAAAGAGGCGGCCGACCGGCACGGGATGGCGATGGTACTCACGGCTTGCCGGCAGTTCAGGCACTGAGCCCCCCTCTCTCCAACTCTGAGACCGAAGACGACGCGTGAGCGCGAGCGCCCCCGCCCTCCCCGCCCCCCCCACGCCCAAGTACCCCTACGGCCTCGCCGGGCTCGTAGCGTTGGGGATTCTCGCGATCTACGTGGTTACCATCGCTCCCACGACCCAGTTCTGGGACACCTCGGAGTACATCGCGGCAGCGAAGGTGCTGGGGATACCGCACCCGCCGGGCAACCCGCTTTTCGTGCTGCTGGCCAACGTGTGGGGATCGATTCCGATCGTGTCCCACTACGCGCTGCGCATCAATCTATTCGCCGCGGTGACGAGTGCTCTGGCATCGGCGTTTCTGTTTCTCGCAGCGGAGCGGTTCCTGTGGTCGATCGTGCGCGGGCAGTGGCCGCGCTTCGCCGCTGCGGCCGCGGGTATCCTCGTCGGCGCAACCTCGTTCACCGTATGGAACCAGTCGGTGGTGAACGAGAAAGTGTACACCCTGAGCCTGTTCTCCATCGCTCTGGTGCTCTGGCTCACGGTGCGCTGGGCCGACGAGCCGCGAGGGCGGTTGAAAGACCATTGGCTCATTCTGATCGCGTATCTCCTCGCGCTCACCGTGACCAACCACCTCATGGGGCTGCTCGTGGTTCCGGCTGTCGTGGTGTACGTCATCTATTCGGACCCCGGCGTGTTTCGGCGGTGGCCCATGTGGGTCTGGACCGCGGTGGCTGCCGCGGTGGGACTGAGCGTGTTTCTGTTTCTCCCGATACGCGCTCAACACTTCCCTCCGATCAACGAGGGAGAGCCCACCAACTGGGACGCACTGTGGGCCGTTCTGAGCCGGCGCCAGTATCAGAAGCCCTCCCTCGCAGAGCGGCAGGCGGATCTGGTGTGGCA